>CABVAS010000242.1 GCA_902496375.1 uncultured Collinsella sp. | reverse complement strand
CCAGGCCCGATTTTGCCTCTTGACAATGTCCTGCTCATATTAAAAGGAACGTCCCCAAGTGCCGGGTCGTAGCTACACGAGGCCAAAGTGCTTGGCGGCGTTGTAAATTCCGTCGTCGTCCACGGTGGTCGTAACGTAGGTCGCTGCGGCCTTCACAGTCTCCTGCGCGTTGCCCATGGCCACACTAGTGCCCACGGCGGCAAACATCGACAGGTCGTTCTCGCCGTCGCCAAAGGCAATCGCCTCGCTCGCGTCGATGCCCAGGCGCTCCAGCGTCGCCGCCACGCCCAGGTCCTTGCCGCCGTTAGCGGGAATAATGTCACAGAACAGGTCGCACCAGCGCGTGGTGAGCGAATGCGACACGGCATCGGTCACGATATGCTCGTCGTCAGGGTCCACAAAGGCGCAGAACTGGTAGACCGGTGCGTCAAAGGCGTGCTCAAACGGCTCCTCGTGGTAGACGATTCCCGCGTTGCTGCCAGCCGTCACCACGCGCTCGGACAGGCGGTTCACAAACGAGTTCTCGCCCTGCATGCACAGCGAGTCGTAGCGCCCCTGCGCCACCTGGTCCACAATCACCGCGACGTCGTCCGAATCGATCGGGCAGCTGCGGTAAACCCCCTCGGCATCAAAGCAGTGCTGGCCCGAAAGCGTAATGTACGCATCCCAGCCCAGGTCGAACAGCCAGTCCGGCATCTGGTAGGTCGGACGGCCCGTGGCGATCACGCACGCGATCCCCTGCTCGTGAAAGCTGTCGAGCACCTGCTGCGCCGACGCCGGAATCCGGTGGGTCTTAAAGCTCAGCAGCGTGCCGTCGATATCGAAAAACGCGGCTTTGATCATTCTCGCCTACTCCTCGCCCTCGAGCTTTTCGCTCGCCTCGAGCCACGCCATCTCCAGCTCGTCCATGGCAGCGTGAGCCTCGTCGATCTTTGCCTGCTGCTCGCCGAGCGCCGTGTAGTTGGTGGGATCGACTTGGGCCATTGCTGCCTCGGCCTCCTCAACGCGGGTGCGCTGCGTCTCCATCTTGCGCTCGAGCGAACTCACCTCGCGGCGGAGCTTCTGGCGCTCGGCGTTGGAAAGACCGTTGGGCTGGCCGCTCGTCTTGGGCTTTTCGGCCGCAACAGCTGCGGCACCGGTGTCGAACGTGCCGGTCTTGGCGCTCGGCGCGCCCACGGGCTCGCCCTCGGCGGTAGCGTTGCACAGGCGCAGGTACTGGTCCACGCCACCGGGCATATGCGTCAGGTGGCCGTCGAGCAGCGCCCACTGCTGGTCGGTCACGCGCTCCATCAAAAAGCGGTCGTGCGTCACCAGGATCAGCGTGCCGGGCCAGCCGTCCAGCAGGTCCTCGACAATCGCGAGCATGTCGGTATCCAGGTCGTTGCCCGGCTCGTCCAGGATGAGCACGTTGGGCTCGTCCAGAATCGTCAGCAACAGCGACAGGCGACGGCGCTGACCGCCCGAAAGATCGCCGATGCGGCTCCAGAGCTGCTGCGTCGTAAAGCCCAGACGCTCGCAGAGCTTCTCGGGCGAAGTCTCCTTGCCGTCGATGACGTAGTACTTCTTATAGTTGCCGAGCACCTCGCGGATCGTGTCGCCCATGTAGGGCTTGAGCTCCTCGAGCTGCTGCGACAGCACGCCAAAGCGCACTGTCTGGCCAATCTTCACGCGGCCGCGCGTGGGTTCAATCTTGCCCTGGATCACGTCAAGCAGCGTCGACTTGCCAGCGCCATTCTCACCCAAAAGACCATAGCGGTCGCCCGCACCAATGAGCCAGGTCACATCGGAGAGCACCTGCTTGGGCGCGCCGCCGGCATCCGCATAGCCGGCGTCCACGTCGACCACGTCGATAACCTGCTTGCCTAGGCGGCTCACGGCGAGGCGCTTGAGCTCCAGCTCGTCACGCACGGGCGGCACGTCGGCGATCAGCTCGCGAGCGGCATCAACACGAAACTTGGGCTTGGTGGAACGCGCCTGGGCGCCGCGGCTCAGCCACGCGAGCTCCTTGCGCGCCATGTTGCGACGGCGCTCCTCGGTAACCGCGGCCATGCGGTCGCGCTCCACGCGCTGCAGGATATATGCGGAGTAGCCGCCCTCGAAGGGATCGACCTGGCCGTCGTGAACCTCCCACATGCTGGTGCAGACCTCGTCCAAGAACCAACGGTCGTGCGTGACCACGAGCATGGCGCCCTGGCCGCGCTGCCAGCGGGCCTTAAGATGGCGCGCGAGCCAGTTGATGGTGCGCATGTCCAGGTGGTTGGTGGGCTCGTCGAGCATGAGCACGTCGTAGTCGCCGATCAGCAGGCGCGCGAGGTCCACGCGGCGGCGCTGGCCGCCCGAAAGCTCGCCCACCGTTCCCTCCCAGGGCACATCGCTAATAAGGCCGGCCAGAATCTGGCGCGTACGCGGGCTCGAGGCCCACTCGTATTCAGGCGTGTCACCGACGACGGCATGATGCACGGTGTCGGTATCGACCAGGTTATCCTTTTGGCCGAAATCTA
>CABVAS010000241.1 GCA_902496375.1 uncultured Collinsella sp. | reverse complement strand
CCAGATTCTGCCGATCGACACGTTTGAGACCGCCATTCCTGCTGCCTACGAGGCACTTTCCGCCCACGGTGGCGCCGATGCCGCTCGCGCCATCATGACGACCGACACGCACTCCAAGGAGTACGCCGTGTCCTACGTCAGTGAGGCTGCGGGTCATGCGGGCAATGTCTATACGGTAGGCGGAATGTGCAAGGGCTCGGGCATGATCATGCCCAACATGGCCACCATGATCGCAGTTATCACCACCGATGCCCCCGTCGAGCCTGCGGCACTTCATGTCCTGCTGCTCTCGACCGTCAAGCAGACCTTTAACAAGGTAACGGTCGATTCCGACACCTCGACCAACGACACCTGCATCATGCTTGCCTCCGGTGCCGCTGCCGCAGATGCCGAGCCTATCGTCGAGGGCTCCGATGCCTTTGACGAGTTGACATTTGCCGTGCACGAGGTGTGCGAGAGCCTGGCGCGCAATATCGCCGCCGATGGTGAGGGCGCATCCAAGCTTGTTACGGTCAACGTTACCGGCGCCGTGAACGACGAGGAGGCCGATATCGCCGCCCGTGCCGTTGCCAACTCGCCGCTCGTTAAGACCTGCATCGCCGGCCACGACTGCAACTGGGGCCGCGTCGCCATGGCACTCGGCAAGTGCGGCGTGAAGTTTAATCAGGAAGACGTTTCCATCGACATGATGGGCATGCCTGTCTGTCGCGATGGTCTGACTGTTCCCTTTGACGAGGGCGAGGCTCTACGACGTTTCGGGGCGCCAGAGATCGTGATCTCGGCCGACCTGGGCGCAGGCGACGCGGCAACGACCGTGTGGACCTGCGACCTCACGCATGAGTACATCTCCATCAACGGCGACTACCGTTCCTAGATTCCGGGCACGCTGCGCATCTTGCCGCGATTGCGGACAGCGGAGCACGGCGCGATAACGATACGAAAGACGAGGCAGATTATGAAATTCGCACGCGATTGTCGTTCGAGCGAATCCAACGAAGCAACCGCGCAGCTGCTGTTCGAAGCGCTGCCGTGGATTAAGAACCTGACCGGCAAGACGGTTGTTATCAAATATGGCGGAGCCGCCATGGTTGATGAGCAGCTGCGCCGCGACGTGATGAGCGACATCGTTTTGCTCAAGATCATCGGTATGCGCCCCGTCATCGTGCACGGCGGCGGCAAGGCTATCAACGAGGCGCTGAGCCATTACGATATTCCCGTCGAGTTTAAGAACGGCCAGCGCGTGACCACGCCGGCGACTATGGACATCGTGCGCGAGGTGCTGGGCGGCAAGGTTAACCAGGAGCTGGTTGCTGCCATCAACCACCACGGCAACCTGGCCGTGGGCGTGTCGGGCAGCGATGCCGGCACGCTCATCGCCGAGCCGCTCGACCCCGAGCTCGGTCGCGTGGGCAAAGTGACGCACGTCAACACCGACTATATCGAGCGCTTACTCGATAGCGAGTACATCCCCGTCATCGCAACCGTCGCGGCGGGGGAGGACGGCGGTTTCTTCAACATCAACGCCGATACCGCCGCCGGTGCCGTTGCCGCGGCGCTCCACGCGCATAAGGCGATCTTTTTGACCGATGTCGATGGCCTGTACAAGGACTTTAGCGACAAGGACTCGCTTATCTCCAACCTAACGCTCGACGAGGTTAACGAAATGCTCTACGGCGGCGAGGTCGATAAGGGCATGATTCCCAAGCTGCGTGCGGCCGTCGATGCGCTTACCGGCGGCGTATTTCGTGCCCACATCATTAACGGTACTACGCCGCATTCGCTGCTCCTGGAGCTGCTGACCGATGCCGGCGTCGGCACCGTGATCCATTCCACCGAGACGGCTTACGAGTTCGATACGCATCCGCATCCGCTTTCGACGTTTGCTGCGCGTCTGACCGAGAACCTTGACGAGGTCGAGAAGCTTCAGACGGTCTAGCTGACCCGCAGCCGCCCCATTCCTGCACCCATAGGTCTGCGCCGTCCAGCGCCCAACGAAAGGCATCCCATGTCACTTGCAGCTCAGCAATCGCTTGAATCCCATTACGTTATGCATACCTTTGGCCGCTCTCCGGTCGAGTTTGTCGAGGGTCACGGCATGAAGCTCACCGGCGACGATGGCCGTGAGTACCTCGACTTTCTTGCCGGCATCGGCGTGTGCAGCCTAGGTCATGGCAACCTGGCTGTGCTCTCGGCGCTCGAGGCACAGACCAAAAAGCTCATGCATGTCTCCAATTACTTCTACATCGAGCAGCGTGGACAGGTCGCGGCGCTGCTGTCCAAGCTTGCTAACGACGACGTAGATGGTGCGCGCGTGCTTGCCGATGCCATTGTCGCCGGCGATGAGACCACGGCAGCTGCTCTTGGTGCCCCGGCTGCGGATGAGCAGGTTTGGGAGACCTTCTTTGCCAACTCTGGCGCCGAGGCCAACGAGGGCTCGATGAAGCTCGCGCGCCTGTACGCCAAGCGTGCCGGCAACGGTGGCAACACCATCGTGTGCATGCGCGGCGGCTTT
>CABVAS010000240.1 GCA_902496375.1 uncultured Collinsella sp. | reverse complement strand
CACAGCTCAAGAAAGCTCACCTCGGCGATCAGGATCTTGGTCTTGGCGGGAACCTCGATGCCGGCGAACTCGGCGATCTTGGCGGCAGCCATGCCGGGGATGCGGTGGTCGAGAGCGCCGTTCTTGAACATGGCGGCACGCAGGGCCTCCATCTCGGCACCCTGCTTGACGAAGTAGCAGCCGCGCTTCTGGAACTCGGCCTTGACCTGGTCATAGATGGTGTCGATGACGGTCACGGACTGCTCGGAAGCGCAGATCATGCCGTTGTCGAAGGTCTTGGAGTGGATGATGGAGTTGACGGCGAGCAGCACGTCGGCGGTGTCGTCGATGACGACCGGGGTGTTACCGGCGCCAACGCCCAGGGCGGGCTTGCCCGAGGAGTAAGCGGCCTTGACCATGCCCGGGCCACCGGTGGCGAGGATGATGTCGACGTCGCGCATGACCATGTTGGTCAGCTCGATGGAGGGGACATCGACCCAGCCGATGATGCCCTCGGGGGCGCCGGCCTTGACGGCGGCGTCAAGCACGAGCTTGGCAGCGGCGATGGTGCACTTGGCGGCAGCCGGGTGCGGGGAGATGATGATGGCATTGCGGGTCTTCAGGCTGATCAGCGTCTTGAAGATTGCGGTGGAGGTGGGGTTGGTCGTCGGGATGACGGCGCCCACGATGCCGATGGGCTCGGCGATCTTGGTGATGCCGTAAGCCTCGTCGCGCTCCAGGACACCACAGGTCTTGGTGTTCTTGTAAGCGTTGTAGATGTACTCTGCGGCGTAGTGGTTCTTGATGACCTTGTCCTCAAGAACGCCGCGGCCGGTCTCCTCGATGGCCATCTTCGCCAACGGGATACGAGCCTTGTTGGCGGCCATGGCGGCCTCATAGAAGATCTTGTCGACCTGCTCCTGCGTGTACGTAGCAAAAAGCGCCTGGGCCTCTCGCATCTGAGCGAGCTTAGCCTCAAGCGCCTCTACGTTGTCCACAATTGCGGGAGTAGTGTTTTCCGGTGACTTTTTCACCATTTGTGTCTCCTTGCGATCGGAGATTTACCCTACGCCTTGCATGATAGCAAGAAATTATTCGGCGAACGGTAAGATTCCTCTAAAAGGCACACTAAAACGCTTCAATAAACTGAAGCGTTTTAACTAAAACTATCTGCCTGCTGCATCGCCCCACTCATTGGGGACAGACTCTCATGAGTATTTCAATGGGAAAACGGGACATCTGTTTGATAATCGCTATTCGCGGGTCGCGGTTGAGTTGGACACACAGGCGGTGCAGCTACTCGATTACATCCATTTCAATCCCGTGTAAGGTGCGTCCGACTCGCTCGAGGCGTACCGTTAGTTACAAGGCATACCAGCTGCGCTATGATCCCTTTGACATCTGCAAACCCTCATATAAGTCTGTCCCAAATGAGTGCAAAAAGGCGCCCTCCGTAAGGGAGGGCGCCTTTGGTAAGTTCTATGTGAACGCGAGGTCTTTGACCCGGAGAGTCCGAGGTACTTGTTGGTAAGACCTTATTTAGGAGCGCGCAACCTTGCCAGACTTGAGGCAGGTGGAGCAAACGTTCATCTTGCGACGGTGACCATCGACGACAACGTAGACGCGCTGGATGTTGGGGCGGAACTTACGGTTGGTGACGCGGTGAGAGTGGCTGATGGAGCGACCGGCAACGGGATGCTTACCGCAAACTTCGCAAACTTTGGACATAACTGACCCTCCTTGGGCGACAAACGAACATGTCGCGTTAACAAACAAGCCTGAACTATAGCACAGAAGTCGCTCCCTGTGTGCAATCTACACAGAGATATTCCTCTTTTGGCGATAGTGCCCACGCCACGGCCCTGGACGTAGATCCGATTTGCGTGCAGCAGAGGGGATTATGCCAGCTCGTGCGTGCGTTTTCAAGCTCGTCCCACAAATATATATAGGTTTATGGAGCATTGGGCTCCGTTTACGGATTGCTCTGTATTTATGCTCGCAATTAAGCTCGAGGTTGGCTACACTATCCCTTGACCATTAAAGGGGTACGAGATACCCACATGGAATTACATAGCTGCCATGCGAGCAGCCTTTCCTGTGGGTGTCTGGTCCGCTTTAAGCGGTCGGGCATCTATTTTTTTTGACTGTGTCAGCAGTCAAGACATGTGAGGAAGGAGATCGATGGGCACGACTTCCCCCAAGGCGGTCATCATGGACGAGACCGCCGTCAATCGAGCGATGACCCGCATCGCGCACGAGATTCTCGAGCGCAACGAGGGCTGTGAAGACCTCGCTCTGGTCGGCATCGTCACGCGCGGCGACCTTCTGGCAAAGAAGCTCGCCGAGGAGATCAAGGAGATCGAGGGCGTCGACGTTCCGCTCGGCAGCCTGGACATCAGCTTCTACCGCGATGACTATGCGACCAATTTCGCTCCCGCGATCCACGCCACCAACATTCCCTTTAGCGTCGACGGCAAGCGCGTCGTGCTGGTGGACGACATCCTGTACACGGGTCGTACCATCCGCGCTGCTCTGGACGC
>CABVAS010000239.1 GCA_902496375.1 uncultured Collinsella sp. | reverse complement strand
CATGTCCCATATGAACCTGGTAAGGTTTCTTGCCAACAAATTTAAGAACCGCGGCGAGCCGCTCGATGATCTGATGCAGGTTGGCTATTTGGGCCTGCTCAAGGCTATCGACCGCTTTGACCCCGAGCGCGGACTCGAGTTCACGACGTTTGCGACACCCACTATCTTGGGCGAGATCAAACGCCATTTCCGTGACAAGGGCTGGAGTGTGCGCGTGCCGCGCCGTCTGCAGGAGCTCTCGGCCAAGGTCAACCAGGCTACTGACAAACTTACCAACGAGCTGCAGCGTTCGCCCAAGGTTGAGGAGATCGCTGAGTATCTAGATGTGACTGTCGACGAGGTCCTCGAGGCTATGGAATCGTCTTCGGCCTATACCTCGGTGCCCATCGAGGCTCCTGGTGCGTCCGATTCCGACGATGCCCCTTCGATTCTCGACCGTTACGCCGACGACGACAACGAGCTCGACTTTACCGATGACCGCCTAGTGATCGAGGAAGCCATCCGTGATTTCTCGCCGCGCGAGCGCGAGGTGATCGAGCTGCGCTTTGTGAAGGGCATGACCCAGATCGAGATCGCCAAGAAGCTGGGTATTTCTCAGGTGCAGGTTTCGCGTCTGCTGCGCCGCACGCTTAAGAAGATTCAGGACAAGATCGACCCCGACGGAGTGATGATTCGTTCATGAGTGAACACCCCCAACAAACCGATCGCGTGCTGCGCGACACCCGCATTCTGACGCTTCGCATTTGGGCTGTTGTCGGCTGCATTGTTATTGCTGCTGTCATCTTTAACCTTATGGGCATCCTGGCGCCGGTTATCGAGTTTCTCGCTGTTGGTTCCATCATTGCCTTTGTGATGTCCCCGATCACCAACTGGCTCGAGCACCATGGCGTGAATCGCGGCATCGGTTCGCTTATCGCGCTTATTGTTGTTGTTGCCGTGCTCGTCGGTGTCGTTTGCATCTTGTCGCCGATTCTCTTTGGTCAGATCATGGAAGTCCTGAGCCGCCTGCCCGAGCAGCTTCGTGTTGCGGGTGGCGATCTCAATGAGATGATCTCGCATGCCAAGACGCTCAATAACACGCCGCTCAAGGAGTATTTGGACGATAATCTTTCGTCGCTGGTTACCGTGGCATCGAAGTATGTGTCTCAGATTGCTGCCGAGCTTGGCCGCGGTGTGTTCCCGCTCATCACCAATACGGCCTCGCAGTTGTTCGTGATCTTCCTTGGTCTGGTGCTTGCCTACTGGATGGCCTGCGACTACCCTCGCATGCATCACGAGATTTGCACCATCATCGGTCAGGAGAAGGAGACCTCGTACCGCTTTATGGTCGCCATCCTTTCTCGCTCTGTCGGCGGCTACATGCGCGGTATGGTCGTGACGTCCATCTGCGGTGGTTTTCTCGCCTTTATCGGCTTCCTGATTATCGGCCATCCGTATGCGGCGCTCATGGCTATCTTCACTGGCATCATGCACTTGGTTCCGGTCGTCGGTCCCTGGGTGAGCGCGGCAATCGCCACGGTACTCGGCTTTATGTTCAGCCCCATGTTGGCGTTATGGACGCTCATCGTGACGATGGTCGCGCAAAACGTCACCGACAATGTGATTTCGCCTAAGGTCATGCAGAGCTCAGTGCAGGTGCATCCCATTATGAGCCTTACGGCTCTCGTTATTGGTTCGGCACTCATGGGGCCCATCGGCATGATTATTGTCATCCCGCTTTGTGCGGCCCTCAAGGGCATCTTCGTGTACTACTTCGAGAATGAGACCGGCCGTCAGCTTGTGGCCTATGACGGAGCCGTGTTTAAGGGCACGCCGTACCGCGATGCCGATGGCAATCCGGTCGCCGCCTACGACGCGCTCGGCGACGACACCTTCATCTATGAGTCCGAGCTCATCGGTAACGAGACTGCGCCCGAGGCCAAGGCCATGCCCAAGCCCGAGCTCGATAATCCCTGGATTAAGCTCTCGGGCCTGCAACCCGATGCCACGGGCTTCTTCAAGAACCCCTTCGCCAAAGACGATGATTCCAACTCGGACGACGATACCAATACCGGCATCGACGGCTCCATGGACGATGATGACAACTAGCGGGGTAATTTGAGTCAACATTCATACGCGCTAACATGCAATTTCGCTGAAGGGCCGGCATTGTGCCGGCCCTCTTTTTTGCATGTGTGCGGCGGGATGGTAATATCGTTACGTTTGAACTGTTTCGATGTGAAACCGAGGAGATTCCCTCTATGAGTGCTGACTACCCGTCAATGACTACGGCCGAGATCCGCTCCAAGTTCCTCAACTTCTTTGAGGAGCGCGGTCTTAAGCTCTATCCTTCTTCGTCCCTCGTCCCCGATGATCCCTCGCTGCTGCTTGCCAACGCCGGCATGAACCAGTTTAAGGAGTACTACCAGGGCAAGAAGACCATGAAGGAGATCGGCGCGATCTCTTGCCAGAAGTGCGTCCGCACCAACGACATCGACTGCATCGGCGAGGACGGCCGTCACTTGTCGTTCTTCGAGATGCTCGGCGATT
>CABVAS010000238.1 GCA_902496375.1 uncultured Collinsella sp. | reverse complement strand
ATCGACATGAGCTGGTTGCTGATGGGGTTGAATGAGTTTAGCGTGACCATGATAAGGCACATGTATAGGGCGTATAGACCAACGGATAGGCGTTGCGCCTTCATGTGTTCAAATCGAAAGAACAGAGGCAGTGCCAAAAACACCGCCATGAGGGAGAAAAGCATCGATATTGCCGAGGCGATTGCGGTCTCAAAGACGGTCTCTCCCGTGGAGGGGATACCCACGCTGTTTAAGATCGGGATGGCGACGATACTCAACAGCACGGCCGCGCACGTCATGATGACCGAGAAAATAGTGATGCACAGGTAGCGTGCGCTGACGATGTCTTTGCGTGAGATGGGCAGCGTTGCCCGATAGCGCTCCCATCCGTTTTGGTTGTCGAGCCCGGCCAGCGACGTCATGGCCATGATAGGCGACATGGCACTGATCGCGAAGGCGCCGGCGGCGCTCATATCGGAATCACCATTCGATGCCCTGACGGCGGTCAGCACGACGAAGATGAACAGGCCGACACCTGCGATGCTCGGGACGAGCGTGCGAACGATGGCAAGCTCGGACATAATGGCGCGTTTCATTTCAAAGCCCCTTTCAGCATGAAGCGAAGATAGTCATCAATGGTTGCCCGATCGCAGGGAATCTCGGGGAAGGCCTCGAGCACTTCGCGGTGGTTGGGCACGAGCACGTCCACGCTGTAGGCGTGGCGGGCGGCGCGGGTGCCTTCGACGCAAGCCATGAGCTCGGCGGCCTGTGCCTGGGTGCAGTGGGCGATGCCGGCGCGGTCGGTAATGTCCTCGCGTGGTAGGTCAAACACAATCGAGCCGTTATCGATGCAGATGACGCGGTCGGCAGCACGATCGAGATCAGACGTAATGTGGCTCGAGAGCAGCACGCTGCGCTGGCCGTCGGCGACAAAGGCGAGCAGCTCATCGAGCAGTTCCTCGCGTGCCATGGGATCGAGGCCCGCGGTGGCTTCGTCCAAAACGAGCAGCTTGGCATTGTGGCTGAGCGCGCAGGCGAGCTGCAGCTTCATACCCATGCCACGGGAGAGGTCCTTGACCTTTGTCTTGGGATCGAGGCCAAATCGGTCGATGAATCCGGCGAACGTTTCGCGGTCCCACGTGGGGTACGCCTGGCCTACGAGTGCCTCGATCTGGCCCACCTTGAGCGTTGAAGGGAAGGGGCATGTGTCCAGGACGAGACCGACGCGGGAGCGCAGGTGGCGTTGCGACTCATCGGGCGCGTCGGCGCCACAGCGCTGCCCAAACAGGTGCACTTCGCCGGCATCGAGCTTTATAAGCCCGAGAGCAGCTCGAATCGCCGTTGTTTTGCCAGCACCGTTGGCACCAACAAAGCCGACGATCTGGCCAGGCTCCACGGCAAGCGTGACGTCGCGCAGCGAAAAGCGGTCGCTTACAGTGCGTGAGATGCCTTTGAGTTCAAGCAAGTTTTGCATGGTATAGCCTTTCTTGCAGATGGCTACTGCATGGTTTCGGGGGCTACCAGGTCGAGCATCTCGTGCAGTTTGTCGCGCGTGACGCCCAAGGCTTCGGCTTGGCTTGCCGCTTTCGCAAGCAGCTCTTCGATATGACAGAGCTGGTTTTCGCGCAAAAGCTCCTGGTTGCCCTCGGCGACAAAACAGCCCTTGCCCTGCACGGTGCAGATAAACCCGAGCTGCTCCAGGTCGGCGTAGGCGCGCTTGGTGGTGATGACGCTCACGCCAAGATCGCTCGCGAGTGCACGGATGCTGGGGAGTTTGGCGCCCGCAGCGAGCGTGCCCGATAAGATCTGAGCTTTGACTTGTGAGGTTATCTGCTCGTAGATGGGCTTGTCGCTCGAATTGGATAGGATGATGTCCACAGCGGCTCCTTAGCTGTTGGGCTACACGTGTATAACCGGTAAGCACAGTATATATACACTATGCACAGTTCTGCAAGAGGCAAATGCGGATTGGGCCGGTTGCCCAGGCCCCAACTGATGAATTTGTCCTGATAGGTGCCCTAGAGCGGGATTTCGCGGCTACAATAGTGCGGTTACAACGACGTAATGCACTCAATGCAAGAAAGGATCCGCATGGCAAGCCTGTCGGATGAAATCTCGTCGCGCCGCACATTCGCGATCATCAGCCACCCGGACGCCGGTAAGACTACGCTTACCGAGAAGCTGCTGCTCTATACCGGCAGCATCCAGACCGCCGGCTCGGTCAAGGGCAAGAGCTCGGCCAAGCATGCCGTCTCAGACTGGATGGACATCGAGAAGGAGCGCGGCATCTCCGTGACCTCCTCGGTGCTGCAGTTCACCTACGACGGGGCCTGCGTCAACATTCTCGACACCCCCGGCCACCAGGACTTCTCCGAGGACACGTACCGCACGCTCATGGCCGCCGACGCCGCGGTCATGGTCATCGACGGCGCCAAGGGCGTCGAGGCCCAGACCAAGAAGCTCTTCAAGGTCTGCACGCTGCGCCACATCCCCATCTTCACGTTCGTGAACAAGCTCGACCATGAGACGCGCGACCCCTTCGACCTCATGGATGAGATTGAGACGGTGCTCGGCATCGCCACCTATCCCATGAACTGGCCCATCGGCAAC
>CABVAS010000237.1 GCA_902496375.1 uncultured Collinsella sp. | reverse complement strand
CGCCGTGGAGCTTTGGCGGGACGATCCAGTCTATTCGACCCATACTATGTAGCTTGTGGCCGATGCCAAAGGGCGTGGTACCATAGCGCGAACGTGAAATCGGAAAAGTGAGGCCCAGATGGTCGATCAGGAAAAAGTCGAGGCCGCCATTAAGCTGTTGCTTGAGGGCATAGGCGAGGACCCAACTCG
Source organism: uncultured Collinsella sp. (assembly GCA_902496375.1). Lineage (GTDB taxonomy): Bacteria > Actinomycetota > Coriobacteriia > Coriobacteriales > Coriobacteriaceae > Collinsella. The sequence continues at coordinate 2,410 of CABVAS010000237.1, read as the reverse complement.
TGAGGGCCTGCTGGAGACCCCGGCGCGCGTTGCCCGTATGTATGGTGAGATCGCCGGCGGTATGGACCAGAGTGCCGAGGAGCACCTGTCCAAAACCTTTGCCGTCGCTTCGAACGATTTGGTTATCGAGCGCGACATTACGTTCTACTCGCTGTGCGAACATCATCTGCTGCCGTTTTATGGCAAGGCCGCCATTGGTTATATCCCTAACGGTCGGGTGGCTGGGCTTTCCAAGCTCGCCCGCACGGTTGAGGTTTATGCCCGCCGTCTTCAGCTGCAGGAGCAACTGTGCACACAGGTTGCCGATGCCCTCATGGATTATCTCGCTCCCCAGGGAGCGATTGTGTTGATGGAGGCCGAGCATATGTGCATGACCATGCGCGGCGTGCAAAAGCCCGGCACCAAGACCGTGACGCTCGCTCGCCGCGGCGTCTTTGAGACCGATCCCGCGCTCGAGGAGCGTTTCTTTAGGATGCTGGGCCGCTAACCATGAGAGTCGTCAACGACTTTACATCGAAGACCGATGAGGGGACGTCGCGTCGCGGCTTTATGGCTTCGGGCCTGGCCCCCTTTGGTGCCATGCCTCGCATTGATTACATTTGTGCCAACGGGCTGTTCCGGCGGCACCTGGGCAACATTGCACAGTTGGAATCGGGGCGCATCTTCTGCCGCCACGGTATTGACCATCTGCTCGATGTCGCTCGCATTATGTGGATCAAGAATCTCGAGGAACAGCTCGAATTTGACCGCGAGGTCATCTACGCCACGGCACTTCTTCACGATATCGGCAAAGATGAACAGTATGAATCGGGTATATCCCATGATGTTGCAAGCGAACGCGTCGCTGATGCGATTCTCGGCGGCATGCCCGAAGACGTGGCGTTTGAGCCGGCCGATGCCGCAGCCATTAAGACGGCCATTCTGGGCCATCGAAAGCTGCGCGTGAACAGCCAACCGCTCGAGCGTCTGCTCTATGCAGCCGACAAAGCGTCGCGCGCCTGCTTTGCATGCCCCGCGCGCAATGCTTGCAACTGGAGCGATGATAAAAAGAACCTGTCGATTCGCGTGTAGTTAGTTTGCGCGGTCGGGGTTCTAAACGAAGGAGACGATCGCGTTGAGTAACAAAAAACTGCCCGAGAATGCAACCAAGACTGAAGGTGCTGAGCTCGCCCGCCGTGGAAGGGGCGAAATATCCACCGCAACGGCGGTGCCTCACGTGAGCTATGACGATCTGCGCCATGCCGATCGTATTGTCATTGACGGCCTTGAGGTTTTTGCCAACCATGGCGTGTATCCCGAGGAGAACGCGCTGGGTCAGAAGTTCATCGTTTCTCTGGTGCTCTATGCCGACCTGCGCGCGGCGGGGGAGCACGATAACCTGGACGCCTCGATTGACTACGGCTCGGTGTGCCACGATGTCGATGGCTATCTGCGCGAGCACACGTTTAAGCTCATCGAGGCGGCAGCCGAGGGGACAGCCCAGATGCTGCTGCGCCGTTATCCCTCGCTGCTTGGTGTGCGCATAAAGCTCGATAAGCCGTGGGCTCCTGTTGGCCTGCCCCTGGCAAGCTGTGGCGTCGAGATCGAGCGCGTGCGCTAGTCGACGCTAGAGCTTGTTGAGGGGTGGCTGCTTGAGCCGCTGCGACAGAGCTCTATTGTTAGGGCAGTACGTGTCGAGCAGGGCGTGAAACCGCTGATTGTGGCTTGGCTCGAGCAAGTGGACGAGCTCGTGGGCGACAACCATGTCGAGGCATTCGACAGGGTAGGCGGCGAGCTCGCGCGCGATGCGAATGGCGCCGGTTTTGGGTGTGCAGGAGCCCCAACGCGTTTTCATGCTGCGCACGGAGACGCGGGCCACGGTGACGCCCATTGCGATTTCGTACGCGTGCACGATGTCGCGTAGCGCTGCGGTGACCTCGGACGCGTAGAGCTGGTCGATGTGGGCTTGGAGCTCGTCGGACGTTAGGCCGTCGAGGATTGCGTGCCGCTTGGCCTGCGGGCCTTCGTCCGATTCATCGGTACCCATAAAACTTGCGAAGGTGGCCTGTTTGGGTCGCGGTGCGGGTGATGCAAAGTTGTGATCGAGTGCATCCTGTACCGTGATGGGCTTGCCCCAAAGTGCAATGATGGACGAGGGGCTGAGCGGCTCTCGTGCCGTCGCCTGACGCTGCTCGCGCTGGGCAAGTCGGCTGGTAATCCAGGCGCTGTTGCGCTTCACAAACGCTTCGATACGCTCGCGGGTGGCGCCGAGCGGTGCGCTGGCGTGGACCTCACCGCTCGAAGTGACGCGTAGGTTGAAGTTCTTGACGCACTTTTTGGTAACGACGACGGGGATGGGCGTCCCATCCGGTCGGGATGCGGAAATCGTAAACTGCTGCGTCAAAAGCGGTCCTTTGGATTGGGGACGGGC
>CABVAS010000236.1 GCA_902496375.1 uncultured Collinsella sp. | reverse complement strand
CCGCGTCAGCTGTTCGAGGTGCCCATCCAAGGTGCTATCGGCAACAAGATTATTGCCCGCTCCACCGTCAAGGCGCGTCGCAAGGACGTGCTTGCCAAGTGCTACGGCGGCGATATTTCGCGTAAGCGCAAACTGCTCGAGAAGCAGAAAGAGGGCAAGAAGCGCATGAAGGCCATCGGATCGGTCGAGGTCCCGCAGGAGGCCTTTATGGCGATCCTCAAGGTGGACGAGTAGGTCTATGGCGCTTTCTGAATACAGCAAGCGGCTGCTGGGCGCCTATGCCGAGCAGCCGTTCCTTATGGCTCCCATGGCGGGCGTGACCGACCCTGCCTACCGCATCATGTGCCGCCGTCGCGGTGCCAACCTTGCCTACAGCGAGATGGTGAGCGTGGCGGGCCTTGCCTATGCCAGCAACAAGACCTGGCGCCTGGTGCTACCGGCCGACGAGGAGCAGCAGATTTGCGTGCAACTCTTTGGCTCCAAGCCCGATCAGTTTGCGAGCGCCGTCGCCGCCGTCGAGGAGCGTGTGGGCGATCGCCTGTCGCTCATCGATATCAACATGGCCTGTCCTGCCCGCAAGGTTGTCACCAAGGGCGAGGGCTCTGCCCTTATGCGCACGCCCGATTTGGCCGAGAAGATCGTCGAGGCCACGGTGGGCGCGGCGCACGTGCCCGTGACCGTAAAGATCCGCAAGGGCTTTTACGCCGAGGACCGTAATGCCGCGACGTTTGCCCAGATGCTCGAAGGCGCCGGTGCCGCCGCGGTGGCGGTGCATGGTCGTTGCGCCACGCAGCTCTACACAGGGCAGGCCGATTGGTCGGTCGTCGATGAGGTGGCCGACGCCGTCGAGATTCCCGTGATCGGTTCGGGCGATGTGTTCTGCGCCGAGGATGCCGCGGAGCATCTGCGCAGCTCGGGTGCCAGCGCGGTGTTTATCGCGCGCGGCATCTACGGCAATCCGTGGGTGTTCGGTGATGCTCGCGCCCTTGCGCTCGATGGCACGCCGGTACCGGCGCGCAGCTCCGTCGAGCGCTTAGACGCCCTGCGTGAGCACCTAACGCTGACGCATGAGCTCCTGCCGCTCATGTCGCGTGCTCGTACGTACGCAAGCTGGTACTTAAAAGGCATGCCCCATGCCGCCGCTTGGCGTGCCCATGTGGTGCGCTGCTCCACGTATGAGGAGTTCATGGCGCTGGTCGATGAGATTGAGCGCGATGTGGTGGCCTGCGAGGCTGCCCTTGCCGCCGGCGAATTGGTGCCCCCTCATCCGCTGGAGGCTTAAGGGTGGCCGTTACCGCGCTGTACGTGCACGTGCCGTTTTGCGCTCAAAAATGCCGCTATTGCGACTTTGACTCGAGCAGTTTTGCTCCGTGCGACCTGAGCGCCTCGCTCGATTCCTATTTTGAGCAGTTGTACGCGCGCCTCGATGCTTTTGGCAAGGCTGGGGCCCTCGACCAGATCCGCACCGTCTATGTTGGCGGCGGTACGCCGTCGCTGGCGGGGGAGCGCCTGGTGGAGCTGGCGCGGCGTATTCGTGCGTGGTGCGCCCCCGTTGAGTTTACCTGCGAGGCCAATCCCGAGTCGCTGACCGCCGAGCTTGCCACTGCACTTGTCAAGGTTGGTGTCACACGCGTCTCTCTGGGCGTGCAAACGCTCGATAACACCGAACTTACTGCCATCGGCCGTATTCACGATGCCGATCGGGCGCTCGCTGCCATCGCGACGGTCAAGAACGCTGGGCTTGACGTGTCGTGCGACCTTATGTGCGGACTTCCCGGGCAGACCGCAGTGAGTTGGAAGCGCACGCTCGATGGCGTGCTGGCGGCGGCTCCGCATCATGTGTCGGTCTACCCGCTCACGCTTGAGGAGGGGACGCCCCTTTATCGCATGGCGTGCCGCGATGAGTCGCTCGAGCCCGACGAGGATTTTCAAGCTTCGTGCATGGATGTGGCGCGTGAGCGTCTGGGTGCGGCCGGCTATCATCCCTATGAGGTGGCAAGCTATGCGCTCGACGGCCATGAGTGCGCCCATAACATTGCCTACTGGACCGGACGGGGCTACCTGGGCCTGGGTCGTTCCGCCGCGGGCATGCTCGACGCCGAGGATTTCGACCGTCTTGTAGGTTTGTTCCCCGGCGTGTCTTCTCGAGGCGATTCGTACCGCGTGCGTCTGGTGCAACGTGACGATGTCGCGACGGCGTTCGAGGCCGAATATCTGTCGCAGCGCGAGGCTGCGGCCGAAGACCTGATGCTTGCTTGTCGCATGACGCGCGGTGTCGCGTCCGACCTTTTGGTTCGCGCGGCTCGTGTCATCCCGGCCGATGAGCTGGCAGCTGCCTGCGATCGCGCGCTCGAATTGGGTCTTGCCACTTGGGTGCCCGAGACGCTCGGGGTCCATGAGGGACCTTTCACTTCGGCAGATGTCGTCGCGGGCTATGTTCGAGCTCGTCTGGCGCCGACACACTTGGGCTGGCTCGATGGAAATGTTCTGTTCGAGCTGTTTTGGGATCTAGCTTAGGCCGCTCGGGTAGAATTACCGGAATATATACGCTGCTGTGAGCAGGAGGTTGCCGCGCATGGCGACGATGAACGAAAAAGATTACTACGAGATTTTGGGTGTCTCCAAGGACGCCACCTCTCGTGATATA
>CABVAS010000235.1 GCA_902496375.1 uncultured Collinsella sp. | reverse complement strand
TGAGGTCCACCCAGTCAAGAGCCGCAGACAGGTCTGCCTGTATGGACCTCACCGACACCCCGAGCGTCCCCGCGATCTCCTGCAGTGTCCTGTCCTCGCAGTAGCGCAGCTCCAGAACGTCGCCCCAGCGCTTGCCCGGGTTGGCCGAGCGCACGCCCGCGCACAGCTCTCGGCCCCGCTCCACCTCATCTCGCAGCTCGGATAGCTCGGCGCCGCTGCGGCGCTCGTAGTCGATCCGGTCGTCGGTGGACCTCATGAAGTCCGTCCCGTGCGCGCCCTTGCCCACGGCGTCGTAGCGCTGGGCGCGCACCTGCTCGCGCGCCTGCATCGACTCGATGACCGCCAGGCGGCGGTCGATGCCGCGTTGGGCGGCCCGTACGGTATCGAAGTATTCCCTTGCATCCATGTGACCTCCCGCGTGGTACCATGCTCTACGCCACATAGAGGATGCCGGGAGGCGTCTTTGCCAAAGGCCGCCGGCGCTCCTACGCCAGCGGCCTTAATTATATATCTACCTATGTCTACCTGCGGAAACTTAAAATCTCGCCGCGACCTCGCGCCGAATGGCCATGATCTCGTCGTGCACTGCGCCAGCCCCGGCCAGGTAGCGGTCGACCCTGTCGCGCTTGGGCTTGGCACCCTTGCGCCTCGCTTCCCTCGCACGGTCCTGCTCGTGTTTTCGCCGACACTCCTCCGAGCAGTACTTGGCCTTCGGCGCCTGCGGGATGAAGATTCTCCCGCAGACCGCGCAGCTCCTCTCCCGCACGTCCCACATCACGGTCATCTCATCGACCTCCTGCACCTGCGGGCGCGCCGCGCCTCGATGCTCTTGCGCACTCGGCGGTTCTCGATGATTATCCGCCACAACCTCTCAAACAACCTCATCGCTTCGCCTTCCTCGACCTCTTGAGCGCGCGGGCCCGGTCGCGCTGCAGCGCCCGCGCCCTCCGCTCCGTCTCCCCGATCTGCGCCGACGTCACCCGCGGCGCGTCGGCCCGTCCATGCACGAGCGACCGGCGCGCGGGACCCGACACCAGGTCGGGCACCGTGCGCCAGGCGGTTGCGCAGAACAGCTCCACCGCCGAGCGGATCAAAGCTCCTCTCCGCAAAACGGGCAGTACTTGATGTCCTCGATGTAGGCGTCCGCCGTCACGTTGGCGCTGACGGTGTCGCTGCACGAGTCGTTGACCGAGGCGTCTAGCATCACGCTGGTATCCAGCTCGACCCTGACGACCGGCTCGCCGTCGTATCGGCGCATCAGCGTCATGGAGCCCACGGACCAGTTGCGGGTGCCTCGGTCGGGGGCAGAGTGGATGGACGCGATGCGCGACCCACCGCAGAAATAGCAGCTCATTCGCCATCACCCGCGCAAAGACGCTTGATGCGGCCCCTGATGTTGCTGACCATCCCGTTCGCACAGAAGCTGGCATCAGAGAACTTGCACTTTCCTTCTTCGTCCATGTGGCCGCGACACAGACCTCTTGCGGCAAGGTAAGCGCAAACCGGATTCCCGCTGCGCCCGCCTTGTTGCAGGGCCTCGCCGAGGTCCAACAGCATCTTCTCCCAGCTGTCGGGCGCTTTGAGATGCAGCTCGCTCACGCCGAAACGACTTCGGCTAAGCATCTCCTCGATGACCCACTCGTTCGTAAAAGGGAAGTAAAGGAAGTACCCGACCTTGATGCACTTACCGTCCTCGCCGTACAGCTCCCCGGTATCCAACGGCACGCGGTGCCCGTCCTTGTCGACGGGGCCAAGCGGCACTACCTCCCCGTCCGCAGTCATGATGCTATCGACCACAAGACGCTCACTCATTTCTCGCTCCAATCCTTCTCGATCTCCTTCTCCTCCGCGACCATGATCAGCGCCTTGTTGAGGCATCGCCTCGCCTGGCGCAGCTCGTCGCAGGCGGACGGGCCCATGCCCGCCCCGATTGACCTCTTCGCGTCCTCGAGCCTGCCGATGGCGAGGTCGATCCAATCGGAAGGGCCGCACCTGTAGCTCATCGGGACTCACCCCTCACGCCGAAGATGTCGGCCAGGATGTCGCCCGGCGTGGCCATGAACGGCTCGGTGCTGATCGGCTCGTATTGCACCTCAAGGTAGTTCGGGTAGCCGATGGTCACGCCCGTGGGCTCGCGCCCGGGCAGGCACTGGTAGCCCCAGGCCACGCTCACCCTGTGCTCGTCGAGGATGGTCTCGGTACGCTCCACGCGCAGTCGGTAGCCGCCCACCCTCTCGGTGTCGTACGTGTCGTCGGCCCAGGGAATCCGGTGCCGGTCGAGGGCGTCTCGGTAGGCCCTCATCACCGCTGAGATCTCGGTCAAAACCTTCTCACTCTCCTATCTCAAAAGAATTAGGTGTTCTTTGCCGCGGGGGCTTCCCCGTCGGCGCCGTTTCCACTGCCTAGCGGCGGAAACCCCATCGCCTGCTGGCCCAGCTGCCCCGCCGGTGTTGGCACACTTTTGGCATACCTCCAGCTCGGCTTCTCGCCCCTCGCGATGGCGGCGATGTCCATCCGCAGGTCCTCCTTGGCGCGCTTGCGGGCGCGGTACTCGTCGAGCTTCTGCTTCTTGGCCAGGCACGCGCCCTCGTCGGCGCTGATGACGTTGGCCATGTAGATCCGCGTCACGTCGAGCGGCCGGCCGGCTGCGGGGT
>CABVAS010000234.1 GCA_902496375.1 uncultured Collinsella sp. | reverse complement strand
GCGGGTTCTGGGCCGACTTCCTGGAGGACAGGACCGTGGTGGACGGCAGGAGGGCCTGCACCCACGAGAGGCTGAGGCGGGCGCGCTCGTCGCTGTCGTCGCTGGTGTCGGCGGGGACGCTGTTCACCTACCTCGACCCCGCCCTGGCCAAGGCCGGCCCGCTGCCGTCGACCAACAACATGATCGAGGGAGGGGTGAACTCGCAGCTGAGGGCCGTCCTGCGCAACCACCGGGGGCTGACGTCGGTCAAGCGCGTGAAGGCGGTATTCTGGTGGTGCCACGCGCACTCGGGGGACGCGAGGACGGCGCGCGAGAAGCTCGCCACGATGCCGACCGACGCGGACATCGACTTCCTGTTCAGCGTCTACTCCGCCTCGCCGTCGCGTGACGACGGAGGGCCGGAGTGGGGCGACAGGGCAGTGTGGGAGGACCTCCACCACAGGGACCCGTACCCGTTCTGGCTGGATTAATGGATGGAAACGGATGTTCTATCGGGACACACATTTTGTCCTATAAGCCCCACACGCAGCGATAGCCATCAATGCAATAAAGGGTCGGGGCTTTGAGCCTCGGCCCTTTTCTATATCGCCGCTCCGCGCTTTTTTGACCATAAGACTGGCAAGCAGCAGGTTTCCCGTTTCAATCCGACATCGTCGCTTGCAATCGACAGGGCGGTTTCGCATAATAGCTTTTAAGCTTCGCGACGGAAAACGCAGATGAAACGAACCATATACCGTTGCTTTGGGGCATAGCCCCGCTTCATCTTCTCTCGCGCAGCCAACTGAATGATGCGATTTGGGTGCTGGAAGATGGGGAGAGCTCATGGCTTCTTCTGATGCAACACAACGAGCAGTCCTTGCCGGACTTTCGTGCGGGATCGGCCTTGCCGCTCCCGTGGTTATGTATGCCGCGACGCTGCCGTTTTCGTCGGTGAATGAGACGGTCGTGGCGGGTGCGGTTCCCTTCGCCGTGGGCGCGGTGGCGGGCGTGGGTATCTATGCCGCCTCGCTGGGTATCTCCGAGTACCGTGCGCAGCGTGAAGAGCGTCTGTTCCAGCCCGATGCCATGGGCGGTACCGCCAATCTCAATCAGCATCAAAGCGAGTTCAAGACCGCCTCGATTCCAGCCCAGCAGCAGGATGCGACTCCTTACGCTGCGGCTTCTGCTTCTCAGGCTCAGTCGGAGCAGTCTACCTCGGCATTCCTTTCCGGCCTGACTGGTGCGTTCCAGCGCCGTCATGCCGATGATGGTGTCCCTACCATCGCTCGAGCCGCAGATGCTATGGACGAGGACGAGGCTTGGTCCATGATCGACAGTATGCTCGACGACGATTCGCCGGTGAGCTGCGACCCTGCACACTCGCGCGACGTCTATCAAGTCGCCATCGACGAGCTCACCAACGGCGGGCAGACCGGCTCCTTCAATCGCGACGACATCGCCGCCGCGGCGCGTGCCGTATCGGGCTCCCAGGCCGCCCCTGCGGGCAGCACTGCGGCTTTCGTGGCGCTCGTCGCCAACGCGGCAGCCAATAACGCCTACAGCGCTACCTCGGCGGACGCGAACGCTTCTGCCGACAATTCGTACGTTGATGAAGCCATGACTGCGGACGAGGAGGCCGTTGCCGCCCGCCGTGCCGCCGAAAGCTCGCTGTGGGGCGCTCCTGCCCAGCAGCAGGCGGCTGAGGCTGCGCCGTACAATGCAAACCTCGCCAGCATGCCTATCATCTCCGGTGCCGCGGACATCGATCTCGATGACCTCGATGAGCCTGCAGCCATCACCGCATCGATTGATGCCCAAGATCGCATCGACACCGGCGACCTTCCGGACGCCTCGCTCGAGGTTGATGTTCCCATGGCTGATTACTCGGGCCACGAGGACATATGGGCCGCCGCCACCGCGATTCTGGATGAGATTGACGAGCCTGCTCCTGTTGCAGCCCCCGTTCCCGTCGCTGCCCCTCAGCCTGCTGCCCCCGCCTATGTCGGCCGTCACAGCGCTGTGTTCCCCGATGATACCGCCCGTATCTCGCGTGAGAGCATCGAGCGGGCCGAGGCTATTGCCGCCGGCATTATGGAAAACCGTCGTCACGAGCGCGTCAACCAGATCCTCGAGGAAGAGATCGAGCGCCTGCAGTCCTCAACCGCCAAGCGTACGGGCCGTGCCTATCTGAGCGTTATCGAGGGCGGTACCGCCAGCTTCGCGCCGCTCCGCGCGGAGGCATAGCTTCTGCATGGCTAAGATCAATCGAAAATGGGCGGTCGTGACCTGCCTGATGGCGCTCTTGATCTGGGGCAATTCGCTGGTTCCCGGCTCGGGGTCGGGTTCACTGAGCCTAACGGTTATGGGAGCTATCCGCGGTTTCCTGCACGGCGTGGGACTTCCATATGAATGGGTGACCAACTTTGTTGTTCGCAAGTGCGCGCATTTTACCGAGTATATGGTGCTCGGCATCTTGGCAACGCACGCCTTTGATTTTGAGGGCCGGCGCACCTTTGACGTGCTGCTGCCCACGGCGGTGTTCCTGCTGCTGATTCCTTCGATCGACGAGACGATTCAGCTCTTTGTGCCGGGACGCGCCGGCATGATCACCGATGTGATGATCGACTGCTGTGGAGCGGCAACGGGCGTTGTGCTCCGATATCTCTTACGGTCGCTGATGTGCGCCAAAAAAGCCGCCTAAATCTATA
>CABVAS010000233.1 GCA_902496375.1 uncultured Collinsella sp. | reverse complement strand
GGACGCCGCCCTCTCAAGGCGGAGATCACCAGTTCGAATCTGGTACGGGCTACCACTTCTTTTCTGCTGAGGCTTATGGCCCGTTCGTCTAGCGGTTTAGGACGCCGCCCTCTCAAGGCGGAGATCACCAGTTCGAATCTGGTACGGGCTACCATGAATCTGAGACCCGGACTTCCCACGGAAGTCCGGGTTTTTTATTTCCGAGCAAACCATCTGCAATTCCCATTTGGCCCATAGCTTTTCGTTCTGCTTGTGGCCCTTGCGGGTACAATATGCAAGATATTTGGACGGTCAGAAGGAGCCTCATGAAGGAGTCCTCTCAGCATACATCTAAGCCCCAGGTCGAGGTTGAGGCCTCGGGCGGCGATGACAACAAGAGTGCACGTCGCGGTGCCATTTTTATTGGCGTCGTGCTGGTTGGCTATATCGTCTATCTGGTCGTGACCGGGCAGATGGGGCAGTTCTGGGCCGCCATGTCGAGCGTCCAAGCGCCGTGGCTCGTTGCTGCATGCTTTTGCATGTTCCTTTACCTGTTCTTTGGCATCGTTGCCTATGCGATCGCCGTCTGGCTCGATCCCAATTCGCCCGTCGGCATTCGCGACCTGATCTCAGTCGAGGCGAGTGGTATCTTCTTTGGCAACCTGACGCCCATGATGATGGGCTCCACGCCTGCCCAGATCTACCGCCTGACCAAGGCAGGCCAAAACGTCGGCGAGGCCGGTGCCACGCAGTTCACGCGCTTTATCGTGTATCAGTTTGGCCTCGTTGCCTGGGGCGCCATTCTGCTGCTTGCCCGCATGCCGTTTTTCGCTGAGCGCTATGGCGACATGACGCTGCTGTGCGTCTTTAGCTTTGGCGGTCACTGCTGCATTCTGCTCGGCATCTTTGCCGTCGCGCTTATGCCTAAGACCGTCACGCGCGTCGCGCACTGCATCATCAATTGGCTCGAGCGAATGGGCGTCTCGGCCACCAAGATCGAGGGCTGGCGTACGTTTGTCGACGGTGAAATCTACTCGTTCTCCGAGAAGTTCAAGCTTTCGGCCGGCCACTTTTCGTCCATGCTGCTCACGGTGGTCATCACCATGTTGCAGCTCGCGTTTTTCTACCTCGTGCCGTATTTCCTGATGCTTGCCTTTGGCCACCACGAAGTCGACTTTTTCTCGGTCATGGCCGCGAGCGCCTTTGTTCAGCTCCTGAGCTCTGCTGTTCCCCTGCCCGGTGGCACCGGCGGTGCCGAGGGTGGCTTCGCGCTGTTCCTGGGTCATTTCTTTGGATCGGCGTCGACCGCCGGTTATCTGCTGTGGCGCCTCATTACGTTTATCGCGCCGACCATTTTGGCCGCGCCCTTGTTGGGCCTCAAGAGCGCTCACAACGAGAGTATCCATGCACGCTGGGATCGCGTGATGCGCAAGCTTGGACGAACGCCTCAGACGTCCTCTAAGCCTGCAAAGCCCCATCCTGTGCATGCGGTTACCGTTGATCCCAATCAGCATGCTCAGAAGGCTTCTGGGGCTGCCAAACTGACGCATAAGGCCTATGTGCGCCAGACGGGCGACGGCATCCGTGTGTCCCCGGCTGCTTTGAACAAAAAGAAACACCCTAAGGCGTAATAGTTGGTCGTGCGTTCTTCATGATGCGAGGCATATTTGTGCTGTATGGGGGATAATCCTCTTACGTAGATTATCTCTCATCTGTTGATGAATGCTCGCATATCGAAGGGACACGCCCATGGCAACCATCAAACCGCGTCTTGATCGTCGCATCGTTCGCAGCCGTAATGCCATCCTTTCGGCTTTCGAGCGCCTGCTCATGGAAAAGCCGCTGGCAGACATTACGGTGAGTGCCATCGCGCGCGAGGCCAATGTCGACCGCAAGACCTTTTACGTTCACTTTGGTACGGTTGACGGCCTGCTTGATGCCATTGCCGTCGATGTGGTGGAGATGATTGTCGACTCGGTCGAGAAAACGCTTGCTTCAATGGACGGCGACACCAATGAGCGCGCTCTTGGCGCGGCGGCGACCTTCTTTAAAACCGTTAACGAGGCACTGTGCAACAACTTGGTGCTCAATCGTCAGCTGATCGAGAACATTCCGCTCGATGATTTTATGGCTCGTCTTCGTGCGCCGCTCGAGCACGAGATTGCCGAGCGCGATCTGCTGCCCCAAGGTCTCAAGGACGAGATGTTCGACTACTATCTGGCGTTTTTGCTGTCGGGTATTATCGGTATCTATCGCACGTGGGCGCTGTCTGACGGCTCGGTTCCTATCGAGCGCGTCTCTGAGGTCGCCAACGATCTGACTCTCAATGGTCTGTCGAGTCTGGAATCTCGCTTGGATTAGGCCTAGTTGGGCTCGTCGGCTTGGAAATTTCTGTTCACGAGGTTCTCCGGCGCCTTGTAGACCTCGCCGGCGTAGGAGCTGTAGTCTGAGGATCCTTAAAAGAAAGTCCAGTTTATCCTTCCCATTCCAAATGGGAATCCTCCGATGCGCCTTCGCGCGCTCGCATGACCTCGATACCATGTGAGCGCGCGAACTCGACGAGCTCTGCGTTGCGGGCGTTTATGGTGCCGAAGGCGGCGGGGCACACGATAAGGCGCGCGCAGTGGACGAGGAGCTCTTTGGCGCGGGCTATGGTTTTATCCCCGATCGGCTCGAAGGCGCGCTCGGCCACGCATTCCGTTGCCAGGTCGCGTGCGAGCTCGCAGTCGATGT
>CABVAS010000232.1 GCA_902496375.1 uncultured Collinsella sp. | reverse complement strand
TGGGCCGGCGCACTTAAGGACTGGCCGGGTCCTGCCGAGGGTGAGCGCCCGACCGGCTACATCGCGATTCTTGCTGAGCGCGCCGTTCCGGGCAAGCCAGCCGCTCCCATTACCGAGGTCGACACGGGCATTGCCGCGCAGACGATGATGCTCGCCGCCCGCAGCGCCACGCCCGAGGTGGCAGCCTGCATGTTCAAGGCCTTTACGCCCCACGCGATCGATGCCATGGGGCTCGATAACGACAAGTATGAGCTCAAGCTGATCATGGCGTTTGGCGTTCCGGCCGAGACACAGGTGATCGATGCGATCGATTCCAACCCCGACGGCTCCATCAATTATTGGCGCGACGAGGCGCGGGTGCACCACGTACCCAAGCGTCCGCTTGCCGACGTGCTGCTGTAGTTGTGCGTCGTTGCGGTGCAATCCGGCGGCAAAATCACCACAAAGGCTCCTGTCCCCTTTGTGGTGGTACGAGGGGAGGGTGTGTGGCAGATCTGTATTTGGTGCGGCATGGGCAGACTGAGCTCAATGTGCAGAGCATTTTGCAGGGCTGGCACGATTCGTCGCTTACGGCGCGCGGGCGCGAGCAGGCGCTGACGGCGCGTACGGCGTTTGCGGCGCGTGGCGTGGCCTTTGATCATGTGTATTCCTCGCCGTTGGGCCGGGCGCGGCATACGGCCGAGCTTATCGTTGGCGAGGGCCGTTCCATAGAGCTGGTCGATGACCTGCGTGAGTGGCATTTTGGCTCGCTGGAGGGCACATCAAATCGCGAGATGCCGCCGCAGCCCTGGGGTGATTATCCGGTTGCCTTTGGTGGCGAGTCGGAAAGTGAGCTTCAGTCGCGCATGGTCGCGGCGCTGTCCCGCATCATGGCCAGGCCGCAGCACGACTGCGTGCTGGCGGTTTCCCACGGCTCAGCCTGCCAGGAGTTTCTTGAGTATGTGACTGGCGAGGGGGAGCTACCCGACAACGGCGCCGTGCTTCATTTTGGCTATTGCGACGGGGCGTTTTCGCTCCTTGATTGGTAACGAACGAAAGGACCCCTATGAATAAAGATCTGTATCTGGTCCGTCATGGACAGACGATATTCAACCTCAAGCGTATCATTCAGGGGTGGAGTGACTCGCCGCTTACGCAGTTGGGCTGCGACCAGGCGGCGCGCGCCGGCATGTTTTTACGTGCGCGCGGCATTGAGCCCGATCATGCCTACACCTCCACGCTTCATCGCACCGAGCAGACTATCGCCAACTTGTGGCCGGGCTTGGCGTACGAGCGCCTGGACGGCCTGCGTGAGTGGTTCTTTGGTGACTATGAGGCCGAGCGCGTGATGCTCATGCCCGAGCGCCCGTGGCGCGACTTCTATCGCCAGTTTGGCGGCGAGGGCCAGATGCAGGTGCGCGAGCGCATGGTGGCGACGCTGACCGAGCTTATGCAGCGTCCGGACCATACGTGCGTGCTCGCGGTAAGCCATGGCTCGGCCATCAAGGAGTTCATGGACCACGTGAGGGGTGCGGCGGCCGACGAGCGCGAACGCGTGCCGAGCAACTGCTCGGTGCTGCATTTCGTGTTTGACGACGAGGCCGGTACGTTTGAGCTGATTGAGATTTTTACGCAGGAGGATTACGCGCGCGAGCTGGGGCTTGAACCGCTTGTGGCTACTGCAGGTCCGCAGCGCGGATAACGCGAACGTGGCGGCACGAGTCGCCGGCATAACCACTCGACGCAAAAGGGGCGGAGATGCATGTACCTGCTGCATCTCCGCCCCCTGTTTGTTGAACTGCCGATTTTTGTGTTGGGCGGTCTGGTCTTGCTAGAACCGCGCGACCTGGTGCGTGAGCAGACCTGTCGGAACCTGCGGCGCGGCGCCGCTGACCTGCGCGGCGGGGAAGAGCACAGCTACGGCAAAGTTGAACGGCTCTTTGCCCGTGTAGGTGCCGGCGGCACGGGCATCGTCGGTCAGGAGCTGTGATGCCCCGACCAGCGCGGCAGCGTAGGTAGGGTCGTCGACCAGTGCTGGCTCCGGTGCTTGGTCGAGCATAGCGCGGATGGCCCCGACGGCGTCCTCGCGCTTGACCTCCCACGCGCGGTGCGTAATGCCCGCGGGGTCGGTGACGGCGTAGAGCGACGCGCCCTCTTTGGCGGCGCCCAGGATGATATCCATGACGGGCGAGGCCTCGTAGGCGAGCGACACGGGACGAGGCTGAACTTTGAGTTCGGCGATCGCGTGCGCAGCGGCGGCCACGTCAGCGCTGGCAACGCCCTTGCCGCCCGCAAGTACACTCGTCGGGCAGATCGCCACGACACCTGTTACGCGCCCCGGCTCGCCCGAGCATTCGTACACGTAATACGCCGCGCCCGGGTCCTTGAGCATCAGGCCATCGGCAATGGCTCCGCGCAGAGCATCGTTGCCGCTCAGGATGCTGCCCATTGCAGGCAGCGCCTCGAGCACGCGGTCCTGAGCCGGGCGGATGCAGGGAAACGGAAGTGCTTTCATGGGCGGTCCTAACGCACGAGTCGGTTTGTTCGCGGCTTATTATGCCCCAACTTGGCCGCTCGCGTCCCAGAGCACGTTATCGGCGAGCGCGATCAGCACCTGCTGACAACGAACGATATCGGCATGGGGCACATATTCGTTGGGCTTGTGCGCGAGCGCGAGCGACCCGGAACCGTAGCTCATGCAATTGCGGTTACCTGTCTTGCCGGCAATGACAGCGGTGTCGGTGTAGCCGGTAAAGAAGCCGACGGTCGTGTCCGCCCCCGTCACGTCATCGGCGGCACGCTTG
>CABVAS010000231.1 GCA_902496375.1 uncultured Collinsella sp. | reverse complement strand
TGCCCAGTCCACGGATGGCGCCGATACCGCAACTGACGGTCAGACACCCACCGATTCTACCGACTATTCGTACGATAGCTACTAAGCCGCTCGTACGCGAAAGGAAACATCATGGCTAAAGATTCCAGCTTCGACGTCGTGTCCGAGGTCAACATGCAAGAGGTCGACAACGCCTTCCAGCAGACCACGCGCGAGATTTCCCAGCGCTATGACCTTAAGGATTCCGGCGCCACGATCGAGCTTTCGAAGGGCGACAAGCTCTTTACGATCAGCGCCCCGGCTGACTTTGTCTCTAAGCAGATTATCGACGTGCTGAGTTCCAAGCTCATCAAGCGCGGCATTGACCTCAAGGCTGTCTCGTGGGATGCTCCTCAGGCGGCATCGGGCGGCACCGTGCGCGTGCTCGGCCATATCGTCGAGGGTATCGACCAGGCGACCGCCAAGAAGATCAACAAGGACATCAAGGACCAAAAGCTCAAGGTCAAGGTGACCATCGAGGCCGACAAGCTGCGTGTTTCCTCTGCTTCGAAGGATGCGTTGCAGACCGTAATCCAGTTCCTGCGCGACCAGGACTACGGCCAGCCGCTACAGTTCACCAACTACCGCTAATATCATTCGAAAGGACCGCTCTCCAACATGGATACACCGTTGGGCTCCGTGCTCTACATCACCCTCGGGTGCGCTAAGAACGAGGTCGACACCGACCGCATGCGTTCTCTTTTGACTGCTGCGGGCTACGAGGAGGCATTCGACCCGCAGGATGCCGATATCGCCATCGTCAATACATGCTCGTTCCTCGCCTCCGCAACGTCCGAGAGCATCGAGACCACGCTCGAGCTCGCCAACGAGGTTCAGGACGGCGTTCGTTCTTGCCCCATCGTTATGTGTGGCTGTGTGCCGTCGCGCTATGGCGACGACCTGCCTGACGAGCTGCCCGAGGTCGCTGCCTTTGTGAAGGCCGACGAGGAGGACGGCATCGTGGCGGTCATCGATGGCGTGCTGGGTGTCGAGCGTGAGATCGCGGCCTATATCCCTCAGGTCAAGCGTACCGTCGAGGGCGCCGTTGCTTATGTCAAGATTTCCGATGGCTGCAACCGCTTCTGCAGCTTCTGCATGATCCCCTATATTCGCGGTCGCTATCATTCGCGCAATGCCGAGAGCATTATCTCCGAGGTACGCGACCTGGTTGCCGGCGGTGTGCGCGAGATCGTGCTGATCGGCCAGGACACGGGTATTTGGGGCACCGACTTTACTGACGAGGATGTCGCCGAGGGCTCGCCGCGCAATCTGGCGCAGCTGCTGCGTGCCGTCGCCGAGGCCGTGCGCCCGCACAACGTCTGGGTCCGCGTGCTCTATCTGCAGCCCGAGGGCATGACCGATGAGCTTATCGATACGATTCGCGATACGCCCGAGGTGCTGCCCTATATCGATATCCCCGTGCAGCACTGCGACGCGCGCATCCTCAAGGCTATGCGCCGTTCCGGTTCGCGCCAGGAGCTCGAGGACCTGTTCCGCGATCTGCGTGAGCGTATCCCCGGCATCGTGATCCGTTCCACGGCTATGGTCGGCTTCCCGACCGAGACCGACGACGAGTTCCGCGACCTTATCGACTTTATGGACACCGTCGGCTTTGACTACACGAGTGTCTTTGCCTACTCGCGTGAGGAGGGCAGCCTGGCCGCCAAGATGGAGGGTCAGGTCGATGAGGAGGTCAAGCTCGAGCGCGCCCAGGAGGCCATGGACCTGGCCGAGTCGCTCGGTTTTGCTGCGACTGCCGCGCATGTGGGCGAGCGCGCCCAGGTGATCGTCGACGGTATCGAAGAAACCGAGGACGGCGCCGAGCTGATCGGCCATGCCTGGTTCCAGGCGCCCGATTCCGATGGCGCGGTGCATCTGGACGCCGGCGAGGCGTCCGTGGGTGATATTCTGACCGTCGAGTTTACCGATAGCTTCTGCTATGAGCTTATCGGTCATGTTGTGGAGTAGGAGAGCGTCGTGGCAAACGAGAGCAATAAGGAACTGACGAGTGTTTGGACGCCCGCCAACATCGTGACGTGCGTTCGCATCGTTTTTATCCCGGTGTTCATGATCGTGTCGGCGCTTTCTCACACGAGTGTTGCCGGTACGGATTGGAGCACCTTCGACGGCCCGCTCGCCGCCGCTGCCTTCATTCTGTATGTGATCCTGTCGTGTACCGATAAGGTCGACGGTTATCTGGCGCGTTCGCGCAACGAGATCACCGACTTCGGTAAATTCTTGGACCCCATCGCCGATAAGCTGCTCGTGTTTTCGGCCCTGCTGCTGTTCTTGGATTTTGGCGCGGTGACCGTGTGGTCCGTGTTCATTATCCTGTTCCGTGAGCTTCTGGTGAGCGCCCTTCGCATGGTCGCGAGTGCGGCCGGTGTGGTCGTTGCGGCCGATAAGCTCGGCAAGTACAAGACGGCGACCACGATGGTCTCCATCTGCGGTTACCTGTGCGTTTTTGCTATGGCCGGCTTGCACCTTGGCCCGGTGGCGCTGACGCTCGGCATCTACTCGGTGTCGCGCTTCCTGTATGCCGTTGCCGTTGTCTTGACCGTTATCTCGGGCGCCCAGTACTTCTGGAACTGCCGCAAGATAGTCTTTTCCGTCTAGGTCCTGGTAGGCATGACGGAATCATTTGAGCAGATTGCCGCGCATAACGAAGAGCTCGCACGCGATATTGTCGAGCGTGCAAGCTTTCGTGGTGTGACGGTTTCGACGGCTGAATCTCTGACAGCTGGCATGATCGCCTCGACGATCGCCGATATCCCTGGTGCCTCGGCGGTGCTGCGTGTCGGTGCGGTGACCTACTGCGATGAGAT
>CABVAS010000230.1 GCA_902496375.1 uncultured Collinsella sp. | reverse complement strand
ATTCTGCCTGGATGGCGACTGCAAGGGCTGCTCGCGTTCGGATGAGTGCCCCACGCTCGACGTGTGGAAGAACCTGGACAAGCTCATCAACGACTACCTCGACGGTGTGACGCTCGATCAACTTGTTGCTCCCAACCATGGCTACGACTACGTCATCTAACCCACACCTGCATTTGGAGACGGGGTGGAAATGGTAGATTCTCTCGCCCTTTGAGACTTGAAAAATAAGAAGGCCGCCCATTTTTGCGATGGGCGGCCTTCGTTTTGGGCTGTTGAGACGGACACGGCCGGAATGGCTGTTTTAGTCCTCGGCGATGCTGTCGAGGATGCTGCGCGTGATGGACACCAGGATGCTGCCCATAAAGGCCGATCCAAAGCTGGCGATGGAGATGCCGACGCCCAGCAGGTTGACCGACAGGTAACTCGCGAGCTCAAGCATAAAGCTGTTGACGACAAGCTGGAAAATGCCCAGCGTAATGATCGTGAGCGGCAGCGAGATGACCGTGAGGAACGGTTTGACGAACGAATCGACAATGTTCAGGAACAGTCCCACAAAGGCAAAGCAGACCCAGGTCTCGGCAAAGCCGAAGGGTTGGATACCGGGGACGAGGAACGTGGCGATCGCGATGGCGATCGAGGTGAAGAGCCAGTTAAGCATAAAGCGCATGGCGTGAATCCTTTCTTGCGCCGGGATTGCTGGCGTCGCGTGAAGCGGCTTACGGCGGCGACCTGGATGGTTGCGCGGGCGCGCCGCGGTGTTTGGGCGCCCATTGTCTCAAATATTCGTGGAGCTTACGTGCGCATATGGTTTCTAAACGGCGTTCGTCCTGAAAAACGCGCCGCTGGCAGAGAGTCTTGTCGCTTTAGTTTGGTGGTGTGCTACACTGCTACGGGCAAAAGCCACAGGCGTTGCCCTATTGCATAGAACGGGCGAACGATGCCCGATGTCAGTATCAACTTCGATGCCTTTTGGCGGGTTTGGCGGTGATCGATGAATATCGAGAACATGTTTGACAAGCCTGATGTCAAGCAGCTGGTCCACGCATTTAGCCTTTTGGACGACGAGAAGGATATCCAAGCGTTTTTGACCGATATCTGCACGCCGCGCGAGATTTGCGACCTTTCTCAGCGTTTGCAGGTTGCGCGCTATTTGGACGAGGGCGAGCCTTATGTTGAGGTTCAGGCCCGTACCGGCGCTTCGTCCACCACGGTGAGCCGCGTTTCAAAGGCGCTGAACGGCGAGTACGGTGGCTACCGCAAGATCCTCATTAAGTTGGAGGATGGCGAGTAGGCCAGCGACAACATTGAATTACGAAGAACCGTCCCTCCGGGGGCGGTTTTTATATGCCTGCAATCGGCTGGTGCGTTGGGTTCAGGTTGCTTTGTACCAAAAGATGGAACTGCGGTGGCAATGTGTCCGCTTGGGCGGGTAGGATGGATGCATTGATTATTGCGAACGGTTTGAGCGGAGGACCATGCCTGTTCGAATCTATACCACCAATGCCGGCACGGATTTGAGCGATGCCGAGTCGGCGCTGCTTGCCGACCTTATTGCCCGTCACGGGCGTGCCGTGTTGCTGGCACCAACGTTTGCCGAGCTCGATCTGTGCCGTCATGATGCGGCGGAAGCCGGCATTTCGCTGGGTATCGACTACAAGACACCCGCATCGTGGCTTCGCTCGCTTTGGGAGCTTTTGGGCGACGGGCGCGGTTTCGTCGACAACCTGCAACGTCAGATGCTGTTTTCGGATATGATTGCCCGCCGCGACGATGCCGACCTGCAGCCGCTTTCGCGTAGCCAGGGCACGGTGCGCATGCTCGCGCGCATGGCCCGCGATGTGCTGCCGGGTGTGGCGGGGACGACGGCCGAGCGATGCGGTGGCAACAATTGCCAGCCTGAGCCAAAAAGCGATGCCGAGGCTCGTGTGTTTGAGCTTTTGCGTGCCTACGCGGGCGGTTTGGACCGTCGAGATATGGTCGAGCCCTGCGAGGCAGCCGACATTATGGCCGGTGCCCTGGCCGATAGCCTGCCGGCGTGCGCCCGCGCCGTATGCGTGCGCGGTACCACGTCGTTTACGCACGGTCTACTCGAGCTGCTGTCTGCCGTGGCGAACAATGGGGGAGAGGTCGTCGTGCTGCTTGCCCGCGAGCAGGCGGCGATGCGCGAGGAGCTTGCCACGGCATTTGATGCCCGCGGTGTGCTGTTTGAGATCGCGCCGCTGGGGGAGGACGCCGTCGCGTCTGATGTCGCTTGCGGGGCCGCCGCTCAGCCTGCCTTTATTGAGGTCGCCGGCCCCCATGCCCGTGCTCATGTCTATGCGGACGCCATCGATAAGTTGGTGAAAGCGCACAAGGAGTCCAAGGCCGATAAAGCTACTGCAACGCCCGCCGACCCCGTGCGCGTGCTCGTCGTTTCTGCCCGGGCACCCCAGCTGTTCGGCGAGCTCGCCGCCCGTTTGGCGGCGCGTCACATTGCGGCCGAGACGACTGAGTTCACGGCGTTTTCCCAGTCCATCGCGGGCAGGCAGTTTACGGCGCTCGCCAACCTGATCGAGCGTATGAAAGCCGCCGACGAGGGCACCGCTTCCAAGACCGAGTGGTGGCCCGCTCCGGAGCTTACCGACTGGATTTATAGCCCGCTTTCGGGTGCCGACGCCGCGAGCGCCCGCGGCTTCGACAAGAACATACGCCTGTCGCGCAACAAGACCACTGCGGGCGTTAAGAGCCTGCTGCAGAGCGTCCAGGGTCAGGTGAGGGGCGCGCGCAAGGCGGCGAGCGACGAAAACTGGTTTAAGAACGTGCCGTGTGTGGTCTCGGACGTGTTCCAGGCGCTGTGGCGCGACAAACCC
>CABVAS010000229.1 GCA_902496375.1 uncultured Collinsella sp. | reverse complement strand
AATTCTTGCCGAAAATTTGGCTGTATTTGAAACAAGCAGTCCGTCATATATTTTCCTCGGTACCAAGGGCGAGCAGGTCCGCAAGGATGCCGGCACCCCCGATATCGCCCGCGGCGTGTCCGATATGTTCTAGCAGGCGGGTGGCACCATCTCCGACCTGACCGAGCGCCTGGGCATGCAGGGCGAGACTGCGGCCCAGCGCGTGCTCGATGAGCTCATCCTGGCTCGCGTCCGCGTTATGACCGCCCCCGAGCGCACGGCCTTCCTGGCCCATGTGCGCGACATCGTCGATTCGGTCGAGGACAACGTGACCTCGGTGCCCGTCGAGTCCGTTGAGCCCGACGATGCGAAGGATACCGAAGAGGCCGAGTAGCAGCGCAGATGGCAGATTCCACCACCGATTACAACAATCTAGATCCTTTGGGTGACGAGGCGGCGGTTGTCGATGAGGTCGATGCCGCCGTCTCGGGCGCTCGCAAAAAGCCGCGCGCTGTCGATATGGTGCCCGAAGAGCCCGACGCGATGGCGCCGGACGAGGAATACCAGCTCACGCCGGCGGGTCGTCGCGAACGCATCGGGCAGATTGTTCGCTTGGTCAAAAAGTACCGTGTGTGGGATAACCTCACGCCGGTTCGCTTGCGCCGCCTGCTCGAGGAACTCGGCCCCATGTTCGTCAAGATGGGGCAGATTTTGGCCAACCGGTCCGAGATTCTGCCGCAGCGCTTTTGCGACGAGCTGCGTCGTCTGCGCTCCGACGTGGAGCCGGTGCCGTACGAGGTCGTACTCAGCTGTCTGGAAGAAGAATACGGCCTGCGCCTGGGGGAGATGTTCGATGCGATCGACCCCAATCCGCTTGGTAGCGCATCGCTCGCGCAGGTGCACCGCGCTCGTCTGGTGACGGGCGAGGACGTGGCCGTCAAGGTGCAGCGCCCCGGTGCGCAGCAGGTTATGGCACAGGACATCGATATCATCCGCTCGGTGGTGCGTATCGTTTCCAAGTTCGTCAACACCGATCAATTCGTTGACCTGCACGGCGTAGTCGAGGAGTTGTGGACCTCGTTTCGCGAGGAGACCAACTTTTTGGCCGAGGCCAAAAACCTCAACGACTTCTACGAGTTCCATAAGAACGTTCATGGCGTGACGTGCCCTAAATCCTATCTGGACCTGTGCACCGAGCACGTGGTGGTTATGGATTACGTCGACGGCATTTCGATCGCCGATCCTGAACGCTTGGTGGCCGAGGGCTATGACTTGGAAAAGATCGGTGCCGCGATTGTCGAGGACTACTCGACGCAGGTGCTCGATGACGGTTTTTTCCATGCCGACCCGCATGCAGGAAACATCATTCTCAAAGACGGCATCGTTTACTTTATCGACTTGGGCATGGTCGGACGCATGTCGAGTCACGATCGCGGCATCGTTAAGGACATGATTTTCGCCGTGGCCGAGGGTGACGTGCCCAAGCTTAAGGATTCGCTCATGCGCTTCGCCGTGACGCGTGGCGATTCTGCCGAGCTCGACCATTCGGCCTTTTTGTCCGATTTGGACTTTATCGTGGCTGACTTTGCGGGCCTTGACCTGAAGGATCTGGATATCGGCGAGTTTTTGACCTCGCTGCTAAACCTGGCGCGCAAAAACGATGTTGAGCTGCCGAGCGTGGTAACGATGTTCGCGCGCGGCATGGTGACGCTCGAGGGTTTGCTGACCGAGTATATGCCCAACGTCAACATGATCCAGATCATCCAGACGCACATCAAAAACGAAAAAAGCACCTATGCGCGCGTGCGTGATATGGGACGCGATCTTGCCGCGAGCAGCTATCGCGCGGCAAAAGGCTCACTCGAGGCGGCTGAGTACCTGGGGCTGGCTTCGCGTATGCTCACACGCGGGCAGCTTAAGGTGAACACGCAGATCATGAGCAGCGATAAGGCGCTGCGGCAGCTGGGCGGAATTATCGACCGCATGTCGATGGCTATCGTTATCGCCGGCCTGTTTATCGGTTCGTCGGTGGTGTACTACGCACGCATCGAGCCGGTTGTGTTTGGTATCCCAGTCATTGGCTTTATGGGCTACGTGAGCGCGCTGGTGCTGGCGCTGATGCTGGGCCGCGAGATCTGGCGCAACAGCCACGGCGGCAAGCACTAGAGGCTGCGACCGTCACCGCATTTTCCTATCGCAAACAATAGCTTTTACCTTGGGCTTCGCCTGCGTGCGAGGCCCTTTTGCGTGATACCATATCGACGGTTTTAATCGATGGCCTAGATGGTGGTGCGGAGACGCACGAATGCGCGGTTTTCCTGTGCGTTTGGGAGAATCGGGGTGCAAGTCCCCGGCTGTACCAGTAACCGTAATTCCTCTTGGCTTGGGATGCTCGCGTTGCAGATCGGACGACGTGCCCGAGTCGTTAAGGTTAAGTCGGATCGCCTCCCATCTTGCATGCGGCTGCGGCTTTTGCCGCCGGTGTGCATAAGGCTCTGGAGGGAAGGGGGACCCCGATGGGGGAACTCGAGCGCAACATGCGCGATGACGTGGGGCAGCCTCAAGGCAACGCTCCAAGTACAGACAGTAGGAGACAAATGGATATGTTTGAGGACGAGCGCCAGCGCGTCTCGCATCGCCGTGGCGCAATTGCACGCGGCGTAGCCAAGCGCGGCCTGGTGGCATTCCTGGCCTTCGCTATGGCTTTCAGCACCACGCCGGCTCAGCTGTGGGCCGAGGGCATTGCCGAGGCCGTGGCTCAGGCTGCGACGTCGAGTGAGGGCACGGGGGCCGCGGACGGTGCTGCCGACCAGGGCAAGGCCGAGGTTTCGGATTCCGGGAGCGCGCCTGCAGCTAGTGCCGCCACAACAGGGGCAGCAACTGGCG
>CABVAS010000228.1 GCA_902496375.1 uncultured Collinsella sp. | reverse complement strand
CCGCGGCAACTCCGGCGTCATCACCTCGCAGATCCTGCGCGGCGTGGCCGAGGGTATTGTCTCTGCCGACGAGCCTATTACGTCCGCCAACATTGCCTTCGCCTTCCGTCGTGCCGTCAAGGTTGCCTTCCAGGCTGTCCGCAAGCCCATCGAGGGCACGATCCTCACGGTCCTGCGCGATGTCTCGACCAAGGCCGATGAGTGCGAGAAGAAGAAGTTCTCGGCCGAGGATGCGCTCGATGCTATCGTCGTCGAGGCGTACCAGTCCGTCGCCCGCACGCCCGACCTGCTGCCCGTTCTGAAGGAGAACGGCGTGGTCGACTCCGGCGCCTTTGGCTTCGCCATCTTCCTTGAGAACTTTGTGGCTGCAGCACTTGGCCGCAGCACCGTTGTCGAGGATTTCTCCGCCACGTTTGATTCCGCTGTCTCTGCCCGCGACGCGGCCCTTGGTCGCGTTGAGATCGAGGCCAACGACGATTGGGAGGGCTCGGAGTTCCGCTACTGCAACGAGTTCCTGTTTAAGGCCGACGCCCCGTTTGACGAGGACGAGTGCCTTAAGTTCCTGGGTTCCATGGGCGACTGCGAGCTTCTCGTGGGCGCCTATCCCGACTACAAGATCCATGTGCACTCCAACACCCCCAACCTGGTGCTCGAGCACATGCTGCAGCTCGGTCAGATCTATGAGGTCTTTATCCACAACATGGAGATGGAGGCCCACGACCGTACCGCCAAGATCCACGAGGATCAGGAAAAGGCCGCCGAGCCCGCCAAGGCGCTGGGCTTTGTCGCCGTTGCCGCCGGTTCCGGCGAGGCCGACATCCTCAAGTCCCTCGGCGTCGACGTGATCGTGTCCGGTGGCCAGACTATGAATCCCTCGACCGCCGACCTGCTGGGCGCGGTGGACCAGGTCAACGCGACCTCGGTCATCATCCTGCCCAACAACGGCAACATCCGCATGGCCGCTGAGGCTGCTGCTTCAGCCTGCACCGACAAGAAGGTCGCCGTCGTTCCCACCAAGACCGTCCCGCAGGCCTTCTCCGCGCTGTTCGCGGTCCTGCCCGATTCCGAGCTCGAGGATGCCGTCGCCGCCATGGTCGACGCCATCAGCGAGGTCCGCGATGGCGAGGTCACCCGCGCCGTGCGCGACTCCAGTGCCTCTGACGGTTCTCCGATTCACTCCGGTGACGTCGTGGGTATCATCGCCGGCTCCATCGACGTGGTCGGTTCCGACGTGAAGCAGGTCACGCTCGACTGCATCAACCGCATGCAGGAGGAAGAGGAGGGCGACGCGCTGACGATTCTGGCCGGCGAGGAGCTGTCCGATGAGGCCTTCCAGGAGATCGTCGACGCTATCGAGGAGGCTCAGCCCGATCTGGAGATTGACGCCCATCGTGGCGAGCAGCCGCTCTATCCCGTGATCTTCTCGATCGAGTAGGCAACTGCCCATGTCCGAGCTGTGCTCCGTGCCGCGCGTCTCGGAGCGCTTTGCCCAGAGCAATGCGCTCGACGAGGATATCGCGCGACTCAAATATGTTTCGGGTAAACGTGAGGAGGCCCTTCGCCGTCTGGGAATTCGGACGGTGGGGGACCTCCTTCTCCATATCCCTCATCGATACCTCGACTTTACCCGTTCTTGGTCTATCGAGATGGCGCCCATCGGTACCGTGTGCACCATCATCGCCACGGTCGACCGTATCGTCCAAAAGCAGCCGCGTCCGCGCATGCAGGTGACCGAGGTCTCGCTTGTTGACGAGACGGGCGTGCTGCAGGTCGCCTTTTTCCGCCAGCCCTGGATTGCCCAGCAGCTTAAGCAGGGCGACCGCCTGGCCGTGATGGGCAAGGTCGAGTTTGCCTACGGCTTTAAGCAGATGGCCTCGCCGCACTTTGAAAAGCTCGAGGACGGGCGTGCCGCAGGCACCATCCTGCCGGTCCATTACGTGAGTGATGGCGTGAGCCAGGCGTGGATGCGCCGCATCGTAAGCGGCGCGCTCGAGGTCGTCGGCAATCCGTTCGATCCGATTCCCGCGCCGCTGCGCGCAAAGCGGAAGCTCATGAGCAATGCCCGCGCGTTGCGTTCGATCCACTTTCCCTCGAGCATGGCTGAGCGCGACATCGCACGCCGGCGTCTTGCCTACGAGGAGTGCCTCTACCTGCAGCTGGCGCTGCGTCTGCGCAACGACGGCGGCCTGGTCGATGTGGTGCCCTATGCCCACACTGCGGGCGAGCATCTGGGCGCGCTTAAACAGGCCCTTCCGTTTTCGCTGAGCGACGAGCAGGAGGCCGCATTCCAAGACATCCTGCATGACATGTGCGATGGCGGGCGCGTGATGAACCGTCTGCTGCTGGGCGATGTCGGTACCGGTAAGACCGCCGTTGCCGCCTGCGCGCTGGCTGTGGCTGCCGATAGCGGCACGCAGGCCTGCGTTATGGCGCCCACGGGCGTGCTGGCGCGCCAATATGCCGATAAGACCGGCCCTCTGCTCTCGCAGGCCGGCATGTCCTGGGCACTTCTGACGGGTGCCACGCCGGCCGCAGAGCGCGAGCGCATCCATGCACAGCTGGAATCGGGCGAGCTTGACGTGCTCTTTGGCACCCACGCGGTTCTTTCGGATAACGTTGCGTTCAAGCATCTGTCGCTCGTGGTCATCGATGAACAGCACCGGTTTGGTGTGGGCCAACGCAACGCCCTGCGCGCGAAGGGGCCGGGTGCCGATCTGCTCGTTATGACGGCGACGCCCATCCCGCGTACGCTGGCGCTTTCGGTCTACGGCGATCTGGACACGAGCATCATTCGCCATCGGCCCGTCCCTGGTGCTGGCGTGACGACACGCGTGCTCACCGAGTCCCGCGGATGCGGGCGTTGATCGCGCCGGAGGACACCTG
>CABVAS010000227.1 GCA_902496375.1 uncultured Collinsella sp. | reverse complement strand
GCCTTAAACTGATCAGACTGCAAAAAGCCCTCGAACAGTTGGTTGACAAGCGTTCCCACCTGCCGCATTTGCTCGGGCGTGAGTTCCAGACCGTCAAAGATGCCCGAGAAATCTGGGGCCGGTGCTTTGGCCATGATGTCGCTGAAGTCGACGTCCTTTCCAACGTCCGAAAGGTCAATGTCCAGCCCGGACAAGTCAATACCAGAAAGGTCGATACCGCCGGCCGCACCCGAAAGCGCAGATGTATCGAACGAAAACGCACTCTTGAGCGCCGCTTCGTCCACACTGAACATGCTGCCCAGATCAACGCCTTGCTTGGCCTCGCCTTGCAGTTCGTCGAAGGTTTTGCCCGTAAAGACATCCGTCTCGGGGTGGGCAAGCTGCTCCTGCACAATCTGCGAATTTGCGGCGCGCTCCATAAGCTGGCGAGTCAGCGCATGCGTGTAGGCAATGCCCGGGGACAACGCGCTCGCGTTGGCGGTCTCGTTGGGTCGCACCACGCCCACAATGTGCACGTCGATACCGTCGGCAACCTTGGCGGCCATAAAGTCGGTGTCGCCAGACATATCGGTCCATATGCCGGTCTCTTCGTTTTTGCGATACGCATCGGCCGGCGACAGCACCTTAAACGTCGTGGACAGCGCATCGTCGTAGGTAAATTCGGTGCCGGTCTCGGGCGTTTCGACCCCACCGTCAGCCGTCATAGCGCTGTTTACCAGATCGTTGAGCTCATCGATGTCCAGCGCACCGATGCTATAGAGCGTGTAGTCGCCCACCGTACCGCGGCTCGAAAGCACCATCACGGCTTCGTTGGCTGACGTGGGCCAATGACCGGCGACGACATCGTACTGGCTGTCGAGCAGGCTCTGGTCGTCAATCATCTCGTTAAAGACCGAGGTTCCCATGGATTCCATGCTCACCGTTGCCGCCGAGCTCGCGCCTCCGCTCATTGCCTCGGTCATAGCGTTGGGAACAAGCCGGACGGGCTTCTCATCGCCCTTGCCGGCACGATAGACAACCGGCGATACACCGTAGCCGTACTGAATGGCGTTGACCTCTTTATCGATGCCGTCGCCACCGGCATCGAGCCATGCCTTAAAGCTTGTCATGTCGTTAGACTTAACGCTCGCAAACATATCCTTTACGGCCGTGACCACAGGAATCTTATCGGTTCCCTGAGCCTTGCCGCCGGCACTGTCGTCGGACGAATCCACGTTTTCAGACGAGCCATCATCCGTAGCCCCCTGCCCGCCCATCATGGACGACAGGTCGTAGTCCTGCTTGGAGATGGTGAGCGGGTAGCTCGAGAGCGTGTCCTCCTCGACCTTTTTGATGTAGCCGTTTACGCCATTGGAGAGCGCCAGGATCGCCGCGATACCGATAATGCCAATCGAGCCCGCAAAGGCAGTCATGGCCGTACGGCCTTTCTTGGTCATGAGGTTGCGGGCAGAAAGCCCCAGCGCCGTCACAAAGCTCATCGAGGTCTTGCGTGTAGGCTTGGCCTCGCGGCGCGTGGCGTCGGCGACATCAAAAGGGTCGGAATCGTCGGTGATCTTGCCGTCCGCCAGGTTGACAATGCGCGTGGCATATTGGTATGCCAGCTCGGGATTGTGCGTGACCATAATGACCAGACGGTCGCGCGCCACATCCTTGAGCAGATCCATGACCTGTACGGATGTCGTTGAGTCCAGGGCGCCGGTCGGCTCGTCTGCCAGCACAATCTCGGGATCGTTGATCAGGGCGCGGGCGATGGCCACGCGCTGCATCTGTCCGCCCGATAGCTGGCTCGGGCGCTTGTTAACATGCTCGCCCAGGCCAACTTTCTCCAACGCCTCGCGCGCACGCTGGCGGCGCTCGGCATGTCCCACGCCCGTGAGCGTGAGCGCCAGCTCCACGTTTTCCAAAATGGTCTGATGCGGAATGAGGTTATAGCTTTGGAACACAAAGCCGATGCGGTTGTTGCGGTAGGCATCCCAATCGCGATCGTGAAAGTCTTTGGTCGAAATACCGTCGATCAGCAGGTCGCCAGAATCGAAATGATCAAGCCCACCGATAACGTTGAGCATCGTAGTTTTACCCGACCCCGAAGGTCCCAGAATGGCCACGAACTCGTTATCGCGAAAAGCCAGGCTCACGTTATCGAGCGCCACCTGCGTAAACGACTGCGTGACGTACCTTTTGCAAATACCTTTGAGCTCCAACATGGACGGCAACCTCTCCCACGCGGGCGCACTCGCCCACTCTCCCCCGCCGTTCGTATTCGACGCGTTTGTCCTACTCTATCCCCATTTTTGCCGGAGCCAGTGAGGAATGTAACGAACCGCGCCAAAAAACGAACGGGATGGTGCCCAAAAGAAGAGGTCCCGAGCGGGACCTCAAAATGGTGGAGATTATCTTGAAAGGCAGCAGACTACTTCGCACAGCGACACACGATCCTCGCTATGCTTTACGCGGTTTTTACTGCTCGCTATTCGCAATCGCCTGGTCGATAAGCTTGTCGAGTGCTGCGCGCTGCTCGGCGGAGCTGATGGCTCCCACGATTGGATCCCCTACGATGTTGCCATTCTGATCGATGACATACGTTGTCGGGAACGAGAACAAATTTGACGTAAACTTACCGGCCTCGCTATCCGACTTGAACCAGATGTTCTTATATGTCACGCCCTTCTTGCTCAGCACGTCCTTGGCATCTGCAATCTCGCCCTTGTTGCCATCGAGCGTAAAGGAATTGACGCCCACGACCTGGCCGCCCTTCTCGGCAAGCTCCTGATTCAGTTTCTCAAGATCGCCCAACTCACCCACGCACGGCTTGCAAGTGGTGAACCAGAAGTTCATGACGGTAACCTTGTTCTTAGAGAACAGCTCGTCGCTGCTCACGTCGTTGCCGTCCAGGTCCT
>CABVAS010000226.1 GCA_902496375.1 uncultured Collinsella sp. | reverse complement strand
TCTTGTTCTCGCCGTCAATGTTGGTGATCTGGTGCACAAAGCCGTTGTCCTCGGCCTGGCGCAAGATGTCGTAAACCTCGTCGCGGGTCACGTAATGACCACGATCGGTCTCGACCACGTAGTCGGCCATATCGCCCACGGCGATGCACCAATCGGCCGGGTCGTCGGCGCAACCCTCGCCCATCACGCGACGGCTCGCGCGGCAGCTGCAGGTGCTGGCGGCATACTTACCCTCGTATTTGTCGAGCCAGTGCTCGATATGCTCAATAGGCACCGAGGTGCTCGCGGCGTCGATGGCCTTCTCGACCGGAATGACGTGCATGCCGATACCGGCACCACCGGGCGGCACCATCGGCGTGGCCTTGGACAGCGGTCCCTTGGACGCCTGCTCAAAGAACTTGGCATAGACCGGGTGCTCCTCGAGCTGGCTCACGCGCATGTTGAGGAACTCGGCGGAACCCGGCACCAGCATGGGCAGCACCCACTGCTTGGCGCGCTCGGGGTTTTCCCAGTTGTACTCGAGCAGACCCGTGTAGCTCATGTCGTCGAGCATCTTCTCGATATCGGCTTCGGGCATGCCGGTGAGCTTGACCATCTCAGGCAGCGTATAGGGGCGGCGCATCTTCATCTTGCAGAGCACTTCGGCCTGCTCGTCGGTTGCAGCCTCGGCAAACGACCAGTACTCGTAGCCCAGCAGCTCATCGCGATGCAGCAGACGGTTGGTGCAGTGCTCGCACAGCTTGACGATGGCCTCGCGCGGATGCTCCGGCAGCGGCGGCACGAACTCCGAACCGATGTCGGGCTCGGTGTAGCTAATCCCCGGTCCGTTGAGAATCATGGTTGTCCCTTCTCTTGCCGCAGCCCGACGAGGCCGCAGCGCCCCTCTTTTTTGCAGGTCGAGCATGCCCCGTGCCGTTCACCCGCCATTGTTGACATTGTGTCAAAAATAGTATTGACGAACCGTCAACAATATTCAAGACTGTTAGGCGAACGGTCAGGCAAAAGAGGATGAAAGGCGGCAAAACATGGGCAACAACGCAGCAGGTACCTCTGTGGTCGATGCCGTCCCCGCATCCGATAGCGCGGCAAAGCGCCTGACGGGCGACGAACGCCGTCGCGAGATCCTCGATGCCGTGCGCACCGTAAGCTCCGAGCTGGGCGTGTCCCACCTATCGGTATCGGCCGTGACCAAGCGAGCCGGCTGCACGCGTTCATTGTTCTACCACTACTTCGCCGACATGGACGCCGCCGTCACCGCCGTCATGGACGAGGCAATCGACGGTTTTATCTCCGAGCTCGAGCAGTGGAATGCCAACCGCACCGTCGGTGATATCGAGGGCGCGCTCGACACCGTCGCCCCGCTCTTTAAGCGCCTGGTCGCCAGCGGCCACGAACTGCCGCACACTCTGACCTCCAACAGCGGCGCGCTCTACGGCGGCTTTTTGCACAACGTGGTCCAGCGTGTGGCGCAGTATATCTGCGACACCACCGTGGTGGATTTTGTCGCCCACCACGAGCTGCGCATCGACCATGTCTACGAAACGTTCTACACCCTCATCATGGGTCTTTTGATGTATATCCGCACGCACCCCGATGTGCCCGACGAGACGGTCAAGGAAATCATCGCCTCGACGCTCCACATCGAGGGCTATACCGCCAAGTATCCGGAGCGCAAGCCCCAGAACTGACGACATTTGGCCAAACTGCCCGCGATCAGAAGAGGGGCCGCGGGCGTGTGAAAGGAGAGCAGCATGCTGTTCGATGTTTGGGGTAGCGATACCCTTATCCACTGGGCCGGCTGGGCCATGGTCTTTATTGGCCTGATCGTGCTCAACGAGGTCGGCCGCCGCACCAAGCTGGGCGCGGCAATCATCTTTGGCGTGGCTCCGCTGGCCATGACCATCTACTGCGTCGCCGTCGCCATCGGCGTTTCGCAGGGCGCCGACTGGGCGCTCACCAACCCCACCCACGTGTATCAGAACAGCTGGTTCCACTACGCCAAGGTATACGCGGCGCTGGCCGGTTGCTGGGGCTTCATCGCCATTAAGTACCAGTGGGGCAAGATTGGCAAGGCGCATTGGTTCCGCGCGTGGCCGTTTGTGATCGTCGCCATCAACATCATGATCGCCGTCGTGTCCGACTTCGAGAGCGCCTATCACTTCTTTGTCCTGGGCCAGTCCACCTGGGTCACCTCCGAAGGTGCTACGCAGCTGGCCGGCTGGAACAACGTTTTCAACGGCATCGCCGGTATCATCAACATCTTCTGCATGACCGGTTGGTGGAGCGTCTACGCCTCCGAGGACAAGACCGACATGCTGTGGCCCGACATGACCTGGGTCTACATCATCGCCTACGATATCTGGAACTTCTGCTACACCTACAACTGCCTGCCCACCCACTCCTGGTTCTGCGGCTTTGCGCTGCTGCTGGCGCCCACCGTCGCCGCCTTTATCTGGAACAAGGGCGGCTGGATCCAGAACCGCGCCTTTACGCTGGCCATTTGGTGCATGTTTGCCCAGGTGTTCCCCTACTTCCAGGAGGAGTCCATCTTTGTGACCCACTCCACGCTCGACCCCGGCGCCGCTACCGCGGTCTCGATCGCCGCACTGGTCGCCAACGTCGCCGCGATCATCTACATCGCCTACCGCGCCAAGAAGCTCGGCCGCAACCCCTACAAGCAGGATGTCTTTGAGGGCACCAGCGATTGGGAGAAGGCCACCGCTCGCCGCGCCAAGGTTGATTACGCGCACGCCGAGTAACATGCCCGGCGCAAACGCCGCTTGAATGTGAAGCCGCCTGGCCGGCTCCGCGCAATGCAACGTATTGCATGCCCCCGGAAAGCAATTTGTGAACTGCACCCCAAAACTTGGACGGCTTAAATAAAAACTACGCCGCAAGGGACT
>CABVAS010000225.1 GCA_902496375.1 uncultured Collinsella sp. | reverse complement strand
TGCTCCATGGTGTTTCAGGATGTGCGCCTGGTCGAGGACGCTTCTGCCTTGGATAATGTGCTGGTGTGCGCCGACGCGCGCGTGGATGCCTCGAGTGCCGCAGCCCTGTTGCGCCTGCTGGTACCGGGGATCGATGTGCATGCACGCGTGGCTGAGCTCTCGGGTGGGCAGCGTCGTCGCGTCGAGGTTGCCCGAGCCCTGCTGTGCCCGGGCGGCGCAGTGATTCTGGACGAGCCCTTTACCGGTCTAGACATCGCTGCGCGCGACGCATGCGCCGAGGTCGTGCTCGACTTGCTCGACGGCCGCATGCTGTTGCTTGCCACGCACGATGCCGCTGACGCTCGGGCCCTCGATATCTCGGATATCATCACGCTCTAAAAGCCATTTCAGGCGCTAACTCAACAATAAAATGATTCGTTTTCTTCTGTCTCCATGGGGTCGGGTATGGTATTCTATCTACGGGGTAATACTTAGGATTACCAAGTAATACCAACGCCGTAGAACAAACTCAAGATGCGGGCCAATCGGGTTGCCTTCACAGCCCGTCGCCCAGCCGCGTGGCCCGCATCCATCCGCACCACCGTCGTTTCAAGAAGGAAGCGCCATGGCAGAACACATGACCCCGGTTGTCGCGAAGGTTTTGCCCGAGGAAAAGGCGGCCTTCGCGGCGGCAACCCAGCTCGTGGGCACCACACCGTCCAACGCCATCCGCATGTTCATCGCCGCTTTCAATCGCTGCGGCACCTTCCCGTTCGACATCTCGCCGAGCGGGGCTTTTGGCGCTGCGCCCGATTCTCATCAACAATGACTGTCCCAAACTGCCGGCACTTGGGGACGTTCCTTTTCAGCCGGCAGTTAAGGAACGTCCCTAAGTGCCGGGTTTTGAGGAGGTTGGCATGCTCAATGCGATGGCGTGGGCGCTTGCCTGTTTTGGCGTTGTCGCTGCCGATATAGCCCTGAGCGTGGTTCTGTTTTCAGTTCTCGATGCCGTGTCGGTGCTGACGGGTTTCCCGATCGACAACCTCGATATTCAATGGTTCCAGGCTGCCGCTCAGACGGCGTCATTTTTGATGGCGCTGCTGTGGTGGCGTTATCTGTGGCCCCGCTCCTTCATGGCACGCCGGCAAGGCGAGCGCCCGCTCGGTGGGGGAGCAAGCGCGGCATGGAAGCGCATTGCCTGCGTTGTCGTGATCGGCCTATCCATGCAGGTGGTCATTAGCTACCTATGCGACGGCGTGCTGTCGCTGCTGCCCGAGGTTGCGGCAGACTATAGCGAGCTCGTCGAGGAAACGGGCATGGGCGATACCAGCCTTCTTGCCGTCCTGACCACGGTGCTCGGCGCTCCGTTTTGCGAGGAACTGCTGGTGCGCGGCATCATCTTTGAGTTTTCGCTGCGTGCGTTTAATCCACAGTGCCGTTCGTTCTGGAAGCGCCGGCGCCGCGCGAACGCGCAGGACGGCGCCATAGTGCCCTGGGCGGCCCCAAGCACGTGGGGTATCGCCGCGGCAATCGTGCTGCAGGCGGCCATCTTTGGCTTTATGCATATGAACTGGGTGCAGGGCTGCTATGCGGGCGCTGCCGGCCTCATTTTTGGTTGGGTGTTCGTGACCACCGGAAAGCTCCGCTACACGATCCTGCTGCACTTTGCCTTTAATGCCGGGTCGTATCTCATGGGGCTGCTGTGGTTTGTGAACACGCCGTTCGACGTGGCAATTACGGTCGCGATCGCCGGCGTGATCCTGGTGGAGGCAATGCGCTCGCTGCGCCAAGCGTGCCAGCAGAGCGCTGTGAGCACATCTACCGCATTCCCGCACTAATTGCGGCGTCCGCCTCCGTTGGCACCCTGACGCCCCTGAGCTGCACGGTTGCGCCCGGCAGTGTTCTGCGCGCGCGACATGCCGCTGTGCCCCTTGCTGCCCTTAGGCCCCTTGCCAGCGGCGCCACCGTGGGCCTTGCCGCCCTTCTTGCCTGCGCCATGCCCACCGCCAGCAGACGTCTCGCCCGGGCGCGGCGGCACGGGACGGATCAGGCAATGCTTGGTGTAGCCGATCAGGTCGCGACGGCCAGCCTTTTCCAGCGCCTCGCGTACCAGCTTGTAGTTCTCGGGCTTGCGATACTGGATGAGCGCGCGCTGCATGGCCTTCTCGTGCGGGTCGCGCGCCACATAGATCGGTTTCATGGTGCGCGGGTCCACGCCGGTGTAGTACATGCACGTCGACATGGTGGACGGTGTGGGGTAGAAGTCCTGCACCTGCTCGGGCATGTAACCCATGTCGCGCACGGCTTCGGCAAGGTCCACGGCTTCCTTCATCGTTGAGCCGGGGTGGCTCGAGATCAGATACGGCACCACGTACTGCTTGAGTCCGTATTCGCGATTCAAGCGTTCAAATTTACGGCAGAATGCGTCGTAGACAGCTCGGCTCGGCTTGCCCATCACGGACAGTACCGCGTCGCTCACGTGCTCGGGCGCTACGCGCAGCTGGCCCGAGACATGGTGTTCCAGCAGCTCGCGCAAAAACTCGTCCGAGGCATCGGCCATGGTGTAGTCAAAGCGGATGCCGCTGCGGACGAAGACCTTCTTGACGCCCGGCAGCTGGCGCAGGTCGCGCAGCAGCTGCGTGTAGCCGGTCTCGTCGACCACCATGTTCTTGCACACGCTCGGCCACAGGCAGCGCTTGTTCTTGCACACGCCGTGCTTGAGCTGCTTGTCGCAGGCGGGGCGGCTAAAGTTGGCCGTCGGTCCGCCCACGTCGTTGATATAGCCCTTAAACTCGGGATCGCGCGTGAGCAGCTCGGCCTCGCGCATGATCGAGTCGTGGCTGCGCATCTGCAACACGCGGCCCTGGTGGAAGGTGAGGGCGCAAAACGAGCACTCACCAAAACAGCCGCGGTTGGAGCTTATG
>CABVAS010000224.1 GCA_902496375.1 uncultured Collinsella sp. | reverse complement strand
GAGCTGCGCAAAGCCCAGATCGGCGGTTGGCGCCGTCTGGATGCGCGTGAGGGCGACTGCCGGGGTGACTGCTCCGCCGGCAACATCGCTCAGCAACTGCTCAAGATCTCGCTTATCCATATATGTTCCCTTCGACGGCGCAAAGTCTAGCACTCAAAGGGTATGTTTCCGAACACTAAGACAAAATTGTTCGGAAACTATAGGACAGACTGATTCTCTTGTTAGAAGGATCGACTAGTCGCGCAGGATGATGTCCATGGCGAGCATCAGGTTGCGCTCATCTATGGCAAACGGGGCGGCTTCGCGCGTCTTGGGCTTGGCGCAAAACGCGATGCCCGTGCCCGCGGCCTGAATCATGGGGATGTCGTTGGCGCCGTCACCGATCGCGACGGTGTGGGCCATGTCGACACCGCACTCAACCGCCCAATCCAGCAGCTGGATGAGCTTGGATTCCTTGGTCACGATGTCTGCCGCCAGCTTACCGGTGAGCTTGCCGTCCACGACCTCTAGGCGGTTAGCCAGGCAAAAATCGATGCCCGCGGCGGCCACGATCTTGTCGGCAACCTCATGGAAGCCGCCGCTTACCACGCCGACCTTCCAGCCCTTGCTGTGCGCTGAGCGCACAAGCTCCAGCGCGCCAGGAGTAAACGTCACGCGCTCAAAGGTACGCTCGAACACACTCTCGTCCAAGCCGGCAAGCAGCCCCACGCGCTCCTCGAGCGCCTGCTTAAAGTCCAGTTCGCCGCGCATGGCGCGCTCAGTGATCTTCGCCACTTGCTCGCCTACGCCGGCCTCCTCGCCCAACAGGTCGATGACCTCCTGGTTGATGAGCGTGGAGTCGATATCCATAACGATGAGGCGTGCAGTCATGGCGGGCCTTTCCGAGTGCAGTTGTATTGGGGCACATTGTCGCACGTCGCAAGCCTGGGCGACGGCCACGGTGCGTCAATTGTTTCGTCTCCGTCAAGTCTTTGGGCAAGAGCTACTTTTTCGCGGCACATCGACGCGGGTGCGATAAGATAGAACGCCATGTCCGGCTGCGCGGTTTACGCAGGCTGGGCAAATCTGTACGACGCCGCCCGGAACGACACGGGGCGGCACAGATCCATAAAGGAGGATCACTGGTATGAGCCAGACCCGTCCCATTGACGAGCATTCCATGCACACCCGTACCTGCGGCGAGCTTCGCTTCGAGAACGTGGGCGAAGAGGTCACCCTCACCGGTTGGGTGAGCCGTCGCCGCGACCACGGCGGCCTTATCTTCTGCGACCTTCGCGACCGCGAGGGCATCACGCAGCTCACCTTCGACCCCGAGCACTCCGACGGCGATGCCTTTAAGATCGCCGAGACCATGCGTCCCGAGTGGCCCATCAAGATTCACGGCGTCGTGCGCGCTCGTGGCGAGGAGACCACCAACACCAAGCTCGCGACCGGCGAGATCGAGGTCCTGACCGACCACGCCGAGGTGCTCAACACGTCCGTCACCCCGCCGTTCCAGATCGAGGACGGCATCGAGACCAGCGAGGACACCCGTCTACGCTATCGCTATCTTGACCTCCGTCGTCCCGAGATGATGGCCAACCTCAAGCTGCGCTCCGACTTTACCTTTGCCATTCGCGAGGCGCTGCACAACCGTGAGTTCATGGAGGTCGAGACGCCCTCCCTGTTCAAGTCCACGCCCGAGGGCGCCCGCGACTTCATCGTCCCCAGCCGCATCCAGCCGGGCAACTTCTACGCCCTGCCGCAGTCCCCGCAGCTTCTGAAGCAGCTGCTCATGGTCGGTGGCGTCGAGCGCTACTACCAGGTTGCCAAGTGCTTCCGCGACGAGGACCTGCGTGCCGACCGTCAGCCCGAGTTCACCCAGGTCGATATCGAGATGTCCTTCGTGGACCAGAACGATGTCATGAGCGCGCTCGAAGAGGTTCTTGCCGATGCCTTCGGTCGCATGGGTGTCGAGATGCCCACGCCGCTGCGTCGCATGAACTACTGGGATGCCATGGACACCTATGGCTCCGACAAGCCCGATACCCGCTATGGCATGCACCTGGTCGACCTGACCGACATCTTTGCCAACTCCAAGTTCAAGGTCTTTGCGACCGCCGCAAATGAGGAGGGCTCTGTCGTCAAGGCCATCAACGCCAAGGGCGCCGGTGCCTGGGCACGTGCCAAGATCGATAAGCTTGCCGGCGTGGCCTCCACGTTTGGCGCCAAGGGTCTGGCGTGGATCGCTTTCCGCGAGGACGGCTCCATCAACAGCCCCATCGTCAAGTTCTTCTCGGAGGAGGAGATGGCGGCTCTGCGCGAGCGCATGGATGTCGAGCCCGGCGACCTTGTGATGTTCGCCGCCGGCCCGCGCCTGCTTTCCGACGAGATCCTGGGCGGCATGCGTTCCCACATGGCCAACGCGCTTGAGATCAAGCGCGAGGGCCACGACTTCCTGTGGGTCGTCAACTTCCCGCTGTTCCACTGGGATGAGGACCGCAAGGCCTATGCCGCCGAGCATCAGCCCTTCACCCTGCCGACCGAGACCGACATCGCTAAGATCGAGGCCGACCCGTTGGCAGCCGGTTCTTGCACCTACGACTTTGTCATGGACGGCTTTGAGGCCGGCGGCGGCGGTATGCGTATCCACAACGCCGAGATGCAGATGTCCATGCTCAAGCTCCTGGGCTTTACCGAGGAGCGCGCCGAGTCTCAGTTCGGCTTCCTCATGGAGGCCCTCAAGTTTGGTGCGCCCCCGATGGGCGGTTTCGCTCTGGGCCTGGACCGCGTGTGCATGCTGCTCACCGGTTCCGACTCCATCCGCGACGTCATGGCGTTCCCCAAGACGGCCAGCGGCTCCGACCTCATGTCGGGCGCTCCGAGTGCCGTTAGCGGCGCCCAGCTCAAGGACGTCAGCCTGCGCCTGATGTAGGGAAGCGGCTACATATTGC
>CABVAS010000223.1 GCA_902496375.1 uncultured Collinsella sp. | reverse complement strand
AAGACGGAAAGCACATTAAGTGCTTTCCTTTGCGTGCGGAACTCGCGACAAACTTCATGCCTCCGGTCCGCCCCGGGAGCCAGGTTGACTAACTAGGGCCCGGAATTCAGAGAAGTCAGTGCAGCAAAATGGCGATGCGGATGGAACGCACAAGATAGGGGCACGTTGTTGGGACGCGCTCTTTTAAGTTGCGGTGGAATAGTTCCTGTTTTTGGGCTTGAAGGCCGATTTTAGGGACTATTTCACCGCAACTGAGGGGTGAGATGTGGGGTTAACGCTCGTAGATGAGGTTGCCTGCCAGGTAGGTGGTCTGAACCTTGGTAGCCTGGAGCTCTTGGGGGTCGATGGTGAGTGGGTTTTGATCCAGGACTACCAGGTCGGCGTATTTGCCGGGTTCCAGGCTGCCGAGGTTTTGCTCGTCGCCCGCTGCGTACGCGCTGCCCAGGGTGTAGTTGCGCAGAGCCGTTGCTGCATCGATGCGCTCGCTCGGCAGCCAGCCGCCCTCGGGCCAGTGGCTTTTGGGGTCCTGGCGCGTGATAGCCGTGTAGAGCACGTTCATGCTGGTAACAGCTGTGATAGGGCTGTCGGTACCGAAGGCTTGGCGAATGCCGCGCTGCTTATAGGTCGCAAACGGCCACATGATGCGGCTGCGCTCCAGGCCCAGATCGCGCTCGGGGCCGCCCGGGTCGAGTGTAATGTGACAGGGCTGGCTCGAGGCAACGACGTTAAGCTTGCGTAGACGATCGATGTCCTCGGGCAAGAGGTTCTCCAGATGCTCGAGCGTGTTATGACCGTGCTGGGGCAGGCCGTACAGTTCGGCGGCCTCCTCAAAGATATCGAGCGCGGCATGAATCGCACCGTCGCCGATGACGTGGATGCGCACGGTGTGACCGCGCTCCGCGGCCGCCAGAACCAGTTTGCGCATGCGCTCAGCCGGGACCGTCAGACGGCCCTGGTCGCCCGGGAAGCGCGGATTGGTATAGGGCTCGGTGAGATATGCCGTGTGTTCGCTCGACACGCCGTCGAAGAACTGCTTAAAGCCCGGCGCCGAAAGCAGCACGTTGTTCGCGTAACGTACCTGCAGCTCTTCCAAGCGCGACTGGTCATCCAGCAGCGTGGGGAACAGATGGGCACGAATGCCCAGCTTGCCGGCCGTCTGCAGTTTGTCGTAGACGTCGTCGCGGATAAAGTCGCAGCCCGGCATGGGCATGAGCGACATATCGCATATCGAGGTGATGCCCTGCTCGGCCATACGCCTCATTTGATCGGCGTAAGCGCTTGCAATGCGATCCTCGCCCAGCCACTCAAGGCAGCGCGGTAGCAGCTGCATGGCAGCCGCCTCGTGAGCGATACCCGTGAGCTCGCCATTTGCATCCTTGTCGTAGCTGCCGCCCGCTGGCGGCTCGCTGTCGCGCGTGACGCCGAGCGCCTCGAGTGCGCGGCTGTTGAGCCAAAGTGTGTGCCCGTCGCCCGAATACATAACGCAGGGACGATCGGGGAATGCCGCATCGAGCGACGCCTTGGTAGGATGCTCGGACGGGTCCCAACGGTAGTCGCGCCAGCCCTGCGTCACAACCCAAGCGTCATCGGGCAGGTCCTTGGAAAACTCGAGCGCGTGCTGCACTAGCGCAGCCTCGGACGTGCCCATATCCATGAGCATGTACGGCGAGGAACCGACCGAGGTATGGAAGAAGTGCAGATGAGCGTCATGGAAACCGGGGCAGACAAACTGCTCGCCGCAGTCGATAACCGGCGTGGCGGCAGGCGCAGCGGCAATCACGTCATCGGGCGCACCGACTGCGACGATACGGTCGCCTGCGATGGCAATCGCCAGCTCGCGGGCGGTATCGATGCCGTCTTGCGCGGTAAAGACGTTCTTGGAGCGGATAATCCGATCGATATGTTGCATGGGCATCCCCATCTCTGGCAGGAAATTCAACACCCCCGAGTGTACTCCCCCGCCCTTGTAACAAAACCCCAAGCGGCAAACGGCAACTTTACCAGCCCTAGCGGCAGGTGGCATACTGGAGAGAGCCTGTACGATTTTGCGATCAACCCAGCAAGGAGCAAATCGACCATGACGAAGACCAAGGCACAGCAGATTATGGCGGCGACCGAGGCTCGCGCGGCTGACGACGTCACCGCAGCCATCAAAGATATCGCTACCGAATTTGAACCATATATCATCAAGCAGCGCCGGCACTTCCATAAGCACCCGGAGCTGAGCCTTGCCGAGGAGCGCACGACCTCCGACATCGCCAACCAGCTCGACGCCATGAATATCCCCTACGAGCGTCCGCTCAAGACAGGCTTGGTGGCAACGCTTCGCGGTACCGCGCCGGATGCCTACCGCGAGGACGGCACGCCACGCCGCCGCATCCTGCTGCGCGCCGACATCGACGCCCTGCCCGTCACCGAGCAGACCGGCGAAGAGTTCGCCAGCGTCAACGAGGGCTGCATGCACGCTTGCGGCCACGACTGCCATATCGCCATGATGCTCGGAACGCTGCAAATCCTGCGCCATATGACCGACGACATCCACGGCGAAGTCCGCATCGTATTCCAGCCCAGCGAGGAAAACGGCCAGGGCGCTAAGCTCATGATCGGCACGGGTGTGCTCGACGGCGTCGATGGCGCCTACGCCGCGCACATCTGGAGTGAGGTCGACGCCGGCACCGTGAGCTGCGAGCCCGGTCCGCGCATGGCCAATACCGACTGGTTCCGCATCGACGTCCGCGGCACCTCATGCCACGGCGCCATGCCCCAGCGCGGCCACGACGCCGTCATGGTTGCCGCCGAGATCGTCAACGCCCTGCAGACCATCGTTTCGCGCGAGATCAGCCCCTACGAGTCGGCTGTCATCACCGTCGGCGAGCTGCACGGCGGCACCGCGCGCAACGTTATCGCCGGCACTGGTTCGGAAGCCGTCGTCCTTGACCATCG
>CABVAS010000222.1 GCA_902496375.1 uncultured Collinsella sp. | reverse complement strand
GGGGTGAGGTGGGGGGGGCGTCGTCGATGCTCGCGAGTTGCCGAGGCTGCGTGTTGTGCGCTGCGGGCACCGACTCAACACCTCGATTACCGCCCCAAGCTCAGCCCCTTCAACCCCTCAAACGACAGAAACCCCGGCAGCTCTTCGCAACTGCCGGGGTTTCCGCGGAAAAGGGGGACATGATCCTCAAGCGAACGGCAAAGGGGCAAACCGTTTTCGCTCAACTGCTTTATGCCCCTCGGCTGGCGGCTCAATCAGCGCGTGCCGCACCCACACAAAGCCGCTACACCTGTGACAGAGCTGTGAAGTGGTATCTATTGCTGGCGCAGGCCATGCCAAGGAGTGTCCCAGATTGCCGGCAGATAAGGAACGTCCCCAGGTGCCGGCCGCGGGCGTGACTTTCGTCCCGTTTGATACTCCGCTGGCCTAGATGTTCGTCATGTGCGCCCGTAAACGTGGGACAATGGCGTTGCTGGTATCACAGACAAAGGATGTGCCCATGAACGACCCCGTTGCCAAAACCTGTCGGCAGCGCCGCCTGTTTGCGCGATTTGCTTCCGTCTGCGCACTCGTCGCGCTTGCATTGCTGCTACTGCCCGCCGCCGCACACGCCGACGGTTATTCCATGACCCAAACCTATATCAGTGCCACGGTTGAGGCCGATGGATCGCTGACCGTTGTCGAGGGACGCCAGTTTGATTTCGACGACGACATCAACGGCGTGTTTTGGGAGATCAATACGGGCACCAACCAGCAGGGCGGCACGGCGGGCGTCGACGTGCTGAGTGTCGAGGAAGAGGACACCGCGTTTAACAAAGTCGATAGCGCGAACAAGGGCGATTCTGGCGTCTACACGGTCGAGCAGACCGGTGACGGCGTAAGGATTAAGGTGTTCAGCCCCCACGAGAGCGGCGACAGCGCGATCTATTACGTGAGCTACACCATGACCGGTGCGGTTATGAACTGGGCCGATACCGCCGAGCTCTACTGGAAGTTCGTGGGCGACGGCTGGTCTGCGGATTCCGACGATGTCGAGATGGAAGTGCGCTTCGCAAATGCCGCTGCCGGGACGGCGGCCGTCAAGGGCGATAACTTCCGCGCATGGGGCCACGGCCCGCTGACGGGCGATGTATCGCTCGATGCGGACGCACCCATGGTCACCTATACCATTCCCTGTGTGCATCAGGGCGAATTTGCCGAGGCACGCATCGCCTTCCCTAGCGACTGGGTGCCGCAGCTTACCGCTTCGGGCGAAGAGCGCATGTCAACGATCATGAGCGAAGAGAAGGAATGGGCCGACGAGGCTAACGCCCGCCGCGCTCACGCTCGCATGATTGCCAATTCACTTGCCGTGCTAAGTGTTGTTGCGGCGGTGGCCTTTACCGGCACAATCGTTATGCTCAAGCTGCGCAAGCGCAAGCCCAAGCCGCTTTTCCAGGACGAATATTTCCGCGATGTGCCTTCGGCCGACCATCCCGCCGTGCTTTCGGCCCTCATGAGCTGGAACGAGGTGCCCGATCAGGCATATATCGCCACGCTCATGAAGCTCACTGACGACCGTGTGATCAAGCTGGAGCAGGCGACCGTGACCAAGGCCAAGAAGGGCCTGTTGGGGCGTGAAAAAGAAGAGCAGACGTATCGCGTGACGGTGAGTGATGCGGGCTGGAAGTCGGCCAAGGGCATTGACCACATGGTGCTCAAGGTCTTCTTTGCCGGTGCTAAGCCCGACGAGAACGGCGATCGCTCGCGCACGTTTGACGAGCTGCAGCACTACGTCAAGCAGCACGCTACACCCGTGGGCGACAAGCTCGAGGACTATCAGAACACCGTTAAGGGCAAGTTGGCCGATAGCGAGTACGTTGCCTCGGACGGCATTGTTGCAATGGTGTTTTGCCTGGTTCTTGGTGTCCTGATTGCCTTTGTTCCCGTGGGATCCA
The DNA here is from genome assembly GCA_902496375.1 of uncultured Collinsella sp. Lineage (GTDB taxonomy): Bacteria > Actinomycetota > Coriobacteriia > Coriobacteriales > Coriobacteriaceae > Collinsella. The sequence goes on along the minus strand of CABVAS010000222.1, from coordinate 1,027 downwards.
TCTTCTTTACCGATGGCGCACAGGCGAACATTACCGCCGCGGTTATCTCGGTGCCGATTGTGCTGGTGGGTATCGGCGTGGGCCTTACGTTCCGCCGCTTTACGCCGGAGGGCGCCGAGGTGGCGGCTCGCTGCAAGGCACTTAAGCATTGGCTCGAGGACTTCACTCGTCTAAAGGAAGCCGTCCCCGGCGATCTGGTGCTGTGGAACAAGCTGCTGGTGATGGGCGTGGCGCTGGGTGTTTCCAAGGAAGTGCTGCGTCAGCTTGCCGAGGCCGTGCCGCCCGAGGTGCGTGAGGCCGACGGCTTCTATGACAATTATCCCTGCTACTGGTGGTACTACCATCATTACGGTATCGAGTCTCCGCTCGATTCGTTCGATGACGTGTATCACGAGAGCATCCGTGAGCTGGCGTCGAGCTCCGACAGCTCGGGCGGCGGCGGAGGCGGCGGCTTCTCTGGCGGCGGAGGCGGCGGCGTCGGCGGAGGCGGCGGCGGAACGTTCTAGCGCGCTCTGATTTTTGGGATGGATCTTCTCCGGCGACTGTTGGCGGAAAATCTATCCCATTTTTATGCTTTGAAATGGGTCTATCTTTCCGTTACGGATCCCCACACAGGGGGCAGTGGGCAAAAAATGCCAAATATGAGTACTGTTGCCATTATAGTGACATATATTTGCACTAAATAATGGGCTCCTAATGAGATTATCTCTCGTTAGGGGCCCATTTTATTGAACATTTGTGGAAATACGTCAGCTCGCCTGACTGGCTGCTATGTCTAAAAGCCTCTAAAATGTCCCAAATCGCTGCTACTAAAAAGGTAACAGTACTCATATTTGATGTTTTTTGCCCACAGCTATTTGCAGACCCCTCTATAGGGCGACGCCAACGAGGGTTTCGTCGACTGTGCTACCCAAGAATGTCCCCAACGACTAGGTGCGGTTGCTGCCAAGGAGTGTCCCGGGGTGCCGGCACAGACGATATGAGCAGGACATAAAAACATTGAGAGCCCCTGCTGCATGAAAGACCG
>CABVAS010000221.1 GCA_902496375.1 uncultured Collinsella sp. | reverse complement strand
CGCTCTTCCGATCTATAGATTCAAAAATCTGGATATTCATGTTCCGCCGTTCTAACGAATGAAGTTGGTGCGCTCGCGATCGGCTTCGGGGGCTTCGATGCCGGCAGCCTGCCCTGCCTCGATACAATGCAGGAGCCAAGCCATGTTCTTGCCGATGTTGCGCATGGTGGCCAGGCCCTCGGCGTCCTGGGCGGCCTCGCCCGGCATGGCACCAAAGACGTTGTTCCAGTATGTGGAGGCCACCACGGGCATCTGGTTGATAGTGAAGTATTTGTTGAGTACATCGAAGGTGGTCGACGTGCCGCCGCGACGGGCGACGGCGACCGCGGCACCCGGCTTGTGCACAAAGGCCTTGCTGCCAGCATAGAATGCGCGGTCGAGAGCCGAGAGGATGCGTCCGCTGGGATGCGCATAGTAGACGGGGGAGCCAAAGACAAAGCCATCTGCCTGCTCGGCGGCAGCGATGAGCTCGTTCACCACGTCGTCGTCAAAGGTGCAGCGACCGCCAAGCTTGCCGCACTGACCGCAACCGATGCAGTCGCGGATGGGCTTGGCGCCCAGTTGGAATACCTCGCTGTCGATGCCCTCGGCTTTAAGTTGCTCGGCGACTTCGGCGAGCGCGCGAGCGGTGTTGCCGTTTGCCTTGGGGCTGCCATTGACCAAAAGAACCTTCATCACAAACTCCCTCTGCTGTTGGTGACTTCTGCAGAGGATTATCGCACGATGGGGGAGGCGGTGCGGGCGTGGTGCTAATCCAGTTTGGTACCTGGCACCTGCACGGCTTTCCCGAGCAACACTTTGAGCTCGTTCAAAATGGAAACGGGCTGTCGGTCGACGGTATCCAGATGAAGCGTGGCCACGCGAAGGGGCGGCTGATATTCAAACGAGCCAAAGAGCACGGGAGAGCCCAGGAACCGCTCGATTTCCTTTGCGATCGCGTCGGTCTCTTCGGGATCGAATTCGTCGAAAAGCGCCACGAACATCGGTCCGGTCGAGCGGAACAGACGACCCTTACCGCGCGAACAATCCATGAGGCAGGCGGCGCTCTCCGCCAAAACGCGGTCGCCTGCATCAAAGCCAAAGCGGGCATTGACCTGAGCGATATCGTCGATTTTAATGGCGACCAAGCCCGCCTTGCGCGCGACGCGACGCATTTCGCCAATGGCGTTGACCAGGGCGTGGATGTCGCCCAGGCCGGTCACGGAATCGGTCGTATCTGCCAAGCTGCGGTTGATAATCATGCCCACGTACATGTTGGGCTCGGTATCGGTGCCGTCCAAGCGGTAGCCCGTGCAGTCGCAAAGCACGTATGCTTCGGTGGCATCCATCACGCGATACTGCATGTAGTGGAAGTGCCACGTACCGTTTATCACCATGTCGAGCTCGGCGCGTACGTTGTCGCGGTCCTCGGGGTGAACGCGGGCAAGCCACAAGTCGAGTGAGTTGTAGGGATGCTGGGAGGGCAGGTCAAAATCGCGTACGGCATTAACCGACCATTGCGATTCGCCCGTATCGAGATTGAGGATAAACGGATAGCGCGTCTCGGAGCTCATAGAGATCGCTTGGAATACGCGGTCGTTGCACGGAAGCTGCTCGGCAATTGGGTGTGGCGGCGCGTCATTGTCTTTCGGTTGCTGCACACGATGCATAAGCTTATAGCGATACATCTTGCGATCGGCATCCATCGTCATCTGGCGACGCGTGTCGCCGGCAAGTGGATTGACGCGCGAGCAGCCAAAGCTAAAGCTAGCGATCATGGGCGCCTTGCCACCTGAGCTCGCCTCGATCAGCCCGGCACGTACCTGCTCCAAGCGCTGCTCGAGTTCAGTCTCGTTTGCAGAGAGCGAGATAAGCACAAACTCGTCTCCACCGATACGGAACAGCATCTCATCGTGCTCCATGGTTTCGGAGAGCGTGCGACAGATGCTCAGAATATAGCGATTGCCTTCGGCGTGGCCAAACCTATCATTGCAATGCTTGAGATGGTCGATGTCAATATAGGCGCAGGTGAAGGGGTCGCCTTTGCGCCAGAGCTGCTCGACGTGACGGTCGAGTCCGCCACGGTTGTCCAAGTTGGTGAGCGGATCGATATAGGCGTTGCACTCAAGCAGCTGGCGCTCTTGTTGCAGGATGGCATGCGTCTTTTGCAGTTGCTCACCAACGGCGCGTAGCTCAGCAGGCAGCACGGAAACATCGAGTTCGGCGGTCGAGACACCATTCGCAAGTCGCTGAAGATAGGCAATAATCGATTGCTCGCCCAAGCGATATGACTCGTTCATGATGAATAACCTCCTTGGGCAGAACAACGGTTTGTATCATATCCCCAATTCGGTTTGAATTGGGGATATAAGTTAGCTAATGGAGACAAATGTCCCCTTCGGCGGTGGTGTTTTGCGCGCGAGCGTATCAGTTGTTTTTGCCACCATCGAGCAATGCCTCAAAATCATTCGCCGGCATGGGGCGGTAGTAGAGGAAGCCCTGAGCGTAGCGGGCGCCCATGTGGCGTAGTATGTTTGCCTGCTCATTTGTCTCGACGCCTTCGACCACGACGGGCAGATGGAGCGACTGCGCCATCTCGAGCATCGATGACACGATCTGCGCGCTGCGGCCTTGATCGCGGTCGGTGGGCACAATCTGCCAAATGTGCTTGTCGAGCGTCACCATAAAGCCGCTTTCCTCGAGTGCGGGGATATGGGTGCACATGCTGTGGGCGGCTATTATTCGACAAGCGGTAGCGCGACGATGCGATGTTCGATAAAAATGCGACTGGGACGATATATGTTGACGGGTATACTTGTCCCGTTTTAAAACGTAGGAACGGAGATGGTCGCATGGCACAGTCAAATATGACGCGCACGGTGGGGCTGGCGCTCGAGGGAGGCGGCTACCGCGGTATGTATACGGCGGGCGTGCTCGACGTTTGGATGGAGCACGGTTTGACCTGCGACCATATGGTGGGTGTCTCGGCGGG
>CABVAS010000220.1 GCA_902496375.1 uncultured Collinsella sp. | reverse complement strand
CCCCCGGCCACCAGGACTTCTCGGAGGATACCTACCGTACGCTTATGGCCGCCGACGCCGCGGTCATGGTCATCGACGGCGCTAAGGGCGTTGAAGCTCAGACCAAAAAGCTCTTTAAGGTCTGTACGCTGCGTCACATTCCCATCTTCACCTTTGTGAACAAGCTCGATCACGAGGCTCGCGATCCGTTTGAGCTCATGGAAGAGATCGAGAACGTCCTGGGCATCAATACGTACCCCATGAACTGGCCGATTGGCAGCGGCCGTAACTTCCGTGGTGTGTTCGACCGCCAGACCCGTCGCGTTATCGCCTTTGAGGGCGACGGCCACGCCAACGCCACCAAGAAGGTCGCCGAGGTCGAGGCCGAGCTGGGCGATCCTGCCATGGATGAGCTTATTGGCGAGGAGAACCATAAGAACCTGATGGACGACATCGAGCTGCTCGATGGTGCCGGCGACGAGCTCGACTTGGATGCCGTGGCCTGCGGCAAGCTGAGCCCGGCGTTCTTTGGCTCGGCGCTCACCAACTTTGGCGTGGAGCCCTTCCTTAAGGAGTTCTTGCGCCTGGCCCCGACGCCGCGCGCCTATACCGATACGCTCACCAGCGAGCCGGTCGATCCCTGCCGCGACGACTTTAGCGGCTTTGTGTTTAAGATCCAGGCCAACATGGACAAGAACCACCGTGACCGCATCGCCTTTGTGCGCATTTGCTCGGGCAAGTTCGAGCGCGGTATGGACGCCTTCCACGTGCAGGGTAACCGCAAACTTAAGCTTGCTACGGGCACGTCGATGATGGCCGATGACCGCGCTATCGTGGACGAGGCGTACGCGGGCGATATCGTGGGCCTGTTCGACCCGGGTATCTTTAGCATCGGCGACACCGTGTGCTCCGGCAAGCGCCACGTGCAGTATCCGCAGATCCCGACGTTTGCCCCCGAGATGTTCGCTCGCATTACGCAGGTCGATACGCTCAAGCGCAAGCAGTTCGTCAAGGGTATGGAGGAGCTTGCCCAGGAGGGTGCCATCCAGATCTTCCGCGAGCTTGGTGCCGGCATGGAGAGCGTCATCGTGGGCGTGGTCGGCGTGCTGCAGTTTGAGGTGCTCGAGCGCCGCCTCAAGGCCGAGTACCGTGTTGAGGTTCGTCGCCAGCCGCTGCCCTATACGGACATTCGCTGGATCCAGAACGACCCCGATACCATCGATATCCCGGGCCTTTCGCTCACGCGCGACACGCTGCGCGTCGAGGACATGCGCGGCGGTAAGCTGCTGCTGTTCACGAGTCCGTGGAACGTGGATTGGGCAACCGATCACAACCCCGATCTTATCCTGTCGGAGTTTGGCAACGTAGCCTTTTAACGCATCGGCGCGGTGGCCCTGTGGGGCTGCCGCGCCGCTTGCTTGCCTGATGCCGTGTGAGCGGCTATCATACCCACCGTCGTCTCAAGACCGGGGCGTCCGAGCAGTTCGGGTCCGATATCCTGCTCGTAAAACCTAAAACCAAAGGAGTACATAATGATCAAGAAGGTCATGGAGGACTACAAGGTCCTGTTGCGGAGCATTCCCGCGGCAACGGTTTCGCTGTTTTTCGTGAGCGTCATCATGATGAACCTGCTGGCCAACAAAGAGCTTATCAGCCTGCCGTATCTGGCACTCGATTGCGGCTTTGTGGTGAGCTGGGTTTCGTTTTTGTGCCAGGACATGATCTGCAAGCGCTTTGGCGCCAAGGCATCCATCAAAATCTCCATCCTCGCGCTGGCAGTCAACCTCGCCGTGAGCCTGTGCTTTTGGGCATGCTCGCTCACGCCCGGCATGTGGGGCGCCTACTACGACACGGGCATGATCGAGGTCAACACTGCCCTTAACGCCACCATCGGCGGCACCTGGTACGTGGTGCTGGGCTCTTCGCTGGCAATGCTCGTTTCTGCCGTGGTTAACTCCACGCTCAACCAGTCGCTTGGCCGTATGCTCAAAAAGAATAACTTTGCGAGCTTTGCCTTCCGCTCCTATGTGTCCACGGGTGTTGGCCAGTTTATCGACAACTTGGTCTTTGCCATCGTGGTGAGCCACACCTTCTTTGGTTGGACCTGGGTGCAGGTCCTTATGTGCTCGCTGACCGGCGCTGTTGCCGAGCTGCTGTGCGAGGTCTTCCTGAGCCCCGTGGGCTACAAGGTCGTGCGCGGTTGGGAGCGCGAGAACGTGGGCGCCGAGTACCTCGAGCGCCACGCAACCGCCTAAGGAGCAAGTATGCGGGTTTTGATCACGGGCGCTTCGGGCGGTATCGGAGCTGCGTGCGTGCAGCGCTTTTTGGATGAGGGCCACGAGGTCGTGGGCTTTGATCTGCTGCCGGCGACGATCGAACACGAGCGCTACCGCCATCTGATTGTTGATGTCCGCGAGCCTAACTCGTTTCCAGGCGACCTTGAGCCTCAGGTAATCGTGAACGTTGCCGGTACGCAGGATTCGGCCGATGACATCGCCGCCAACCTGTGTGGCACCATCAACGTGACCGAGCGTTACGCCTTTGTGGGGGAGGGGCTTGCCGCCAAGCCGGCACCGGCTATCAAATCCGTGGTCAATGTGGGGTCGGCGAGCGGGCATACGGGATCGGAGTTTCCCGCCTATGCCGCCAGCAAGGGCGGCGTTATCGCCTACACCAAGAACCTTGCAAACCGCCTGGCACCGCAGGCCATCGCCAACAGTGTGGACCCGGGTGGCGTTATCACGCCGCTCAACCGTTGCGTGATGGAAGACGAGCACCTGTGGAACCAGATTATGGAGCTCACGCCGCTTAAACGCTGGGCTACCGCCCAAGAGATCGCCGAGTGGATCTACTTTGTGGGCGTGACCAACCGGTTTATGACCGGGCAGAGCCTGCTGATCGATGGCGGCGAGGCCGGCCGCACACAATTTATTTGGCCCGAATAGGAAACGCGCCCGATGGAATGAACTGCCTCCCATTTCTTGGACACGAGAAATGGGAGGCTTTTTATGCGTGTCG
>CABVAS010000219.1 GCA_902496375.1 uncultured Collinsella sp. | reverse complement strand
GGTGCGCGACGGCATCGTGGTCTTCAACGGTAAAATCGCCTCGATGCGCCACTACAAGGACGAGGCCAAGAGCCTCAAGAGCGGCTCCGAGGGCGGTATTGGCCTGGAGAACTTCCAGGACATCAAGCCTGGCGACACCATTGAGGGCTACCGCATCGACCAGGTTGCCCGTACCGAGTAGGGGGGTAGCGCTATGAAGCAAACGCAGGCAACCCGCCGTCTGGGCGAGCAGCTTCGCGAGAAGCTCGGTTATATCCTGCTCTTTGAGGTTTCCGATCCGCGTCTCGACCTGGTCACCTTGACCGCGGTCGAGGTCGCGGTGGACCGTTCGTTCGCGCGCGTGTACGTGTCGTGCGACGCGAGCCGCTACGAGGAGGTCATGGAGGCGCTCGCCAGCGCCAAGGGCCGCATTCGTAGCCTGTTGGCCCGCTCGCTCGATTGGCGCGTCACGCCCGAGCTCGATTTTCGCATCGATCGCTCGACCGATGAGGCCGAGCGCATCACGCGTGCGCTGGAAAACGTTCCCGCCACGCTTGCGATCGAAAAGGACGAGGACGGCTATCCCATAGCGGATGCCGCCCAGGAGGCAGCTTTAGATGAGTAATTCCGCCGACCTCGCATCGTGCGAGTCTGCAGATATTCAGCGACGCATCCTCGAGCTCATCGAGGGTGCGTCCTCCATTGCGATTTCGGGACATACGTCTCCCGATGGTGACGCCCTGGGCTCCGTGCTGGGTCTGGGCTTATCGCTTATGAAGTTTTTCCCCAACAAGGACATTGCCCTGCTGCTGGCAGACGATGACCCGGTTCCGCGCATCTACCGCTTTATGGAGGGCGCCGACCGTCTGGTGCCCGCATCTGCGTATACCGGCAATCCGGACCTTTTCATCTCGGTGGACGTGCCGGTCGTCGAGCGTCTGAACAACTCCGCCGAGGTGCTCCGCCGCTCGTCTCATGTGGTGTGCTTCGATCACCATCCGGCGCGTGAGGAATTTGCCGAGCTGAGCCTGAGGTGCGTCGGCGCCGCGGCCTGCGCCATGATCATCGACCGCTTTTTAGACAATTGCGGCATTGTGGCTCGCAACGGTGTCGCGACCTGCCTGCTGTGCGGCCTGGTGACCGATACCGGTCGTTTTCAGTACCAAAACGCCGATGCTGCTGCGTTCCATGCCGCCTCGCGCCTGGTCGCGCACGGTGCCGATCCGGCGCGCGTCGCGCTCGAGGTCTACCAGAGCATGCGCGTAGAGTTCTTGCATCTCAAGTCCATCGTTATGGGTCGTATCAAGACCGTGGCGCACGGTCGTGTGGCATATAGTTATGCGTACCAGAGCGACCTCGAGGCCTGCGGCGTCACTTCGGATGAGTGCGACGGTCTGGTCGATGTGGTGCGTTCGGTGATGGGCGTTGAGGTCTGCCTGTTCCTAAAGGGCATCGAGGGCGATACCAAGGTGCGCGGCAACCTGCGCTCCAAGGGTGACCTCGATGTGTCCGAGATCGCTGCCAACTTTGGCGGTGGCGGGCATCATGCCGCCGCCGGCTTTTCCAACAACGGAACGATTCGCGAGACGCTCGCCGTGGCACTTCCCATGCTGGCCGAGCTGGTGGGGGAGGATCCCGCTTCGGTGACCGTCGAGCTCTAACATTTTGGATGGTACATGGCTCGTCGTACGCCTTCTCAATTGAATATGCTGCTCGCCGTCGATAAGCCGGTGGGCTGTACGTCCCACGACGTGGTATCGCAGTGCCGACGCGCCCTCCATGAGCGACGCGTCGGCCATGCCGGTACGCTCGACCCCATGGCCTCGGGTGTCATGGTGGTGGGCGTCGGCCAGGCGACCCGTCTGCTGGGCATGCTAACCCTCGATACCAAAAGCTATGTCGCCGACATTTCGTTTGGCGTCGAGACCAATACCGATGACGCGGAGGGCGAGGCCGTCCGCACGGTACCCGTTGCCCCCGAGCTGCACGATCTCGCTTACGCTCGTGAGCAGCTGGCCGCTATGCTTGGCCCGCAGTTGCAGGTGCCGCCAGCTTTTTCGGCCATCTCGGTCAATGGCGTTCGTGCCTATAAGAGTGCTCGCGAGGGCAATGCGGTAGACTTGCCTCCGCGCCCCGTCGAGGTCTATGCCGCCGACCTGATCGCCGTGAGCGGCGAGGGCGAAACGTGCGTCTGGACCGTGGCCTTTTCGGTAAGCAAAGGCACCTACATTCGTGCGCTTGCTCGCGATCTGGGTCGCGCCTGCGATAGTGCTGCGCATATTTCCGCGCTGCGCCGTACGGCCTCCGGCGTGGTTTCCATTGGCGCCTGTCATGCGGTTGAGGAACTCTCTGCCGAGTCCGCTGTCGGCTTCGCTCTGGATCCCATCGCCGCCCTTGGTGCCACGCGTGTCGATTTGCCGGGTAATCTTGCAGACGACCTGCTTTGTGGTCGCCGCATTCCCGTTGAACGCGCGCTTGCGGATTTCGATATGGCGAAGGCGCCGTTCGCGCTCGTGCTCGATGGGGGATTGAAGGCGCTTGCTCGTATCGAGGGCGGCCGCTTTGTGATGGAGCACGTCTTTCCGCAGGCGATCGGCGGTGTTCGATGATGCTGGCGCCTCACGAGCTCGCGCGTATCTTTTTCGCGGGTGAGTTGGATGAGGCCCCTATCGTTTCTGCCGATGCATTTGATGGGTGCGAGTTCTTGGGTGCCGCTTCAATCGCCATTGGCGTGTTTGATGGCGTACATCGTGGGCACCAAGAGCTGATCGATGCGGTTATTCGCGATGCGCATGATCACGGCAGCAAAGCGGTCGTGATTACTTTCGATCCTGACCCGGACGTCGTGGTGAGTCCTTCGCCCGCTCAAAAATTGATGACGACGGCTGACCGCCTGCATGCCCTGGCCCAAACCGGGGTCGATGCGGTGGTGGCCGTTCCCTTTACGTCTGCCGTGGCGGCACTCGACCATGTCGGGTTTCTGGCGCTTTTGTCGCGCGTTGTCGACATTCGCTCCATTCGTGTCGGCA
>CABVAS010000218.1 GCA_902496375.1 uncultured Collinsella sp. | reverse complement strand
CCCGGCGCCTCGGCAAGTGCGGTACGGGCACTCTGATTGGTGCCCGAAAGCTTGGCGCCCACGGTAATAATCACTGCCTCGTCGCCGGCCTCACGCGTCTCGGCAATCGCCTGTGAAAACGCGTACGGGTTGACCTGACCGGTCTTGGGCAGCTCATCGCGCTCCACGAGCATCTCGTAAAAGCGCTGGTGATCGATGTCGACGCCATCCATGTACACATCGGTACCAAAGGTAACGGACAGCGGCAGAACACGCAAAGCGGGGTGCTCAGCCGGCGACATATCGCTTGCGGAATCGGTAATAATACGAATGGACATAGCGAATCCTTTCTTGCGCAGGTCACGCGCGGGGAATTTTGACAGCAATGCCCCGGCACGGTATACGCGCTCAAACGGGACTATGCAGTTGTTAATGGAAAGCAAATGCCTGGGCGGCCTTAGATCTCGCGCAGGGTGTTGAGAATCGTACGCAGCGACGCATACATCTGCTCGCGCTGCTCCACACCCATAGCCTTACCGGTGGTATCGAGCACCTCGCGAATGATGCGGTCCGCCTCGCTCATGCTCTCGCCGCCCAGAGCGGTCAGGCGCACCGGAGCACGATACTTAACGGCGGCATCGCCCGAATCATCGACCTCGACGTAGCCGCCCTCCTCCAGATGCGCGAGCGTACGCGAGACGGCGGCGCGGGTCACGCCTGCCATGCGAGCCAGGTCAGCGCCAGTCAGGCCGTCCTTGCTGCGCTCAAGATAGTACAGGCACATCACGTCGGAGCCCTTGAGGCCCAGCCTTGCGCCCTCGGATGTCTTAATGCGCTGGATCTCCTTGTAGAGCCCACTGATCAGTCCGACAAAGTCCTCGAAACGTGTCTCGTCGTTCTGCTGCATGGGAGACGACCGCCTTTCGCTTGCATAATGCTTACGGGTAAACATCTTAACCGCATGCGCGAACCCCCATACCCAAATATCTCAATTGTTAACCCATCAACATAAAAACCACCACAAAGGGGACAGGCACCTTTGTGGTGGTTTGGGGCATCAATAGGTTCTAGGCGCCGCTACAGCTCCACGCAAGGATTGTCGCAGGTCACAAGCGTCTTAATGACAACCGTCGCTCCCAGATAGCGCTCAAGCAGCTCGGCTAAGCGATTGATCGCAGCCTGGCAATCCCCCATCCGCTCGGACTCCACGCACTCAATCGCCAGGAACGCATCGGCCGAATTATCGGACAGCGCCGTGCGAACGCCGTCGCGCCAGTTCCAGCAGCGGCACACAGCGCCCGCATCGTCGATATAGGCGAGCTCGCCGGGCAGCGTCGGATCGTCCGCCTCCTCGCCAAGCGGCAAGAACGCATCGCCACCGTCGGTCACCTTCAAGCGAAGGTCTCCCTCGATCGCATGCAGATCCTCGCCTCCCACGGGCAGCGCGTAGGTCAGCGACACCGTGTTGTAAATATCCACCGCGGGCGTAATGTGGCCCACCGGCTTGCCTTTGAGCACGCGTTTGAGCAAGTTCTCGATCGAGCAGCGCGCGCCTTTCTTGGTCTTGAACAGACGATAGGCCTCGCGCCATGCCTTGACCGGTGCGTTCTCGCTGATAGTGTCACTGGTCAGATGACGCTCCGCATCGATATTGGCGCGGTCGAGCAACGCCGCAATCGCATCCACGTCCTCTTGAGGAATCTGAGCCGTGGGCTTCATGCCCTCCACGACCACAACACCGACCGCTGCCTGCGGAAACAGCTCCCAGAATGAATCCTCGGCAATAAAGCTCTTCATACGCTCTCCCTTCATTGTGCGCGCCCGAGTGAGGGCGCCTAAACAAAAAGCGCCCTTACAACGGCCACCTTCAAAGTCCTACGGTGCCGTCACAAGAACGCTTGCGCTGTCCCCATCCGGAGAAGGGGACGATATGTCAGGCGTATTGTAACCCGAGTCATCCACGCGAGCAAAACCACCACAAAGGTGCCTGTCCCCTTTGTGGTGGATATGGACTCACGGCGAAGCTAGTGGCGAAGTCCCAGCAGCCCGCGGCCGCGATGACGGGCGTCGGCGTGTACTTGAACGTGCGGGCCGGCGGCTTTGACGGACTCGGGCAGGTGCGAGTACTTCTTCTCGAAGTTCTCCTCGAACATCACCGCCAGGTTGTGCGCGGCCTCGTCATAGCGCGTGGTGCTCTGCCAGTATTGGCGCGGCACCAGGATGCCATCGGGCACGCCGTGGCACGTCGTGGGAATGTCGACGTTAAAGATGTCGTCGTGCACGAACTCGCTGTCCTCGATGGTGCCGTCGAGGGCGCGCGCGACCAGCGAGCGCGTGTAGGCAAGCTCGATGCGATGGCCCACGCCGTAGCCGCCGCCGATCCAGCCGGTGTTGACCAGGTACACGCGCGTGCGGCCGTCGGCAATGCGCTCGCCAAGCATCCTGGCGTAAACCATGGGGTCGAGCGGCATAAACGGCTCGCCGAACAGCGAAGAGAACGTGGGCGTGGGCTCGGTGACGCCGACCTCGGTGCCGGGAATCTTAGCCGTAAAGCCCGTCACAAAGTGGTACATGGCGGCGTCGGCCGTCAGGCGCGAGATGGGCGGCAGCACGCCAAAAGCGTCGCAAGTCAGGAACAGCACGACACTCGGAGTGGTGCCCATGCCCTTAGTCCACGCGTTAGGAATGTGCTCCACGGGATAGGCCACGCGCGTGTTGTGCGTGATCGAGATGTCGTCGTAGTTGGGCTTGCGGTTCTCGTCGAGCACCACGTTTTCGCAAATGGCGCCAAAACGGACGGCGCTGAAGATCTCGGGCTCGTGAAAGGCGTCCAGGCCCTCGCATTTGGCGTAGCAGCCACCTTCGATGTTGAAGATGCCCATGTCGGACCAACCGTGCTCGTCGTCGCCGATCAGCAGCCGCGTGGGGTTGGCCGAAAGCGTGGTCTTGCCCGTGCCCGAAAGGCCAAAGAACACGGCGGTCTCGTGCGTGACGGGATCCATGCTGGCCGAGCAGTGCATGGGTAGCACGTCG
>CABVAS010000217.1 GCA_902496375.1 uncultured Collinsella sp. | reverse complement strand
ATTAATTCTGCTTAATACGGTTCTCTTAAAGTTAAATTGTCCGTTTTGCTGCCCCACCAAGGTCAACTCGGCATGGAAGCACTATAAGCTCACCGTGACAGGAGGTGACTTTAACTGGACCTATCAGCCCGAGTCCGATGAACCCATCGTCGACGGAGAGGCTGCAGCAAAAGAGATCGTCAGCCACAACGAAGCCTTTGTATGGCCGGTCCGCCTTGTGGAATCCTTAAGCGGCAAGACCAAAACAACCGCTACCTCCAACGAAGTCGATCTTGATCAAGACGTCGACCTGTCCATGCTCTCCGACACCTTTGACCAAAAGAAGTTTGAGAAGGATCTAGGCGCCGCCATCGACGAGTTTAACGAGGGCCGTTCGGGCACGTTCGAGGCCAATAGCTCCTTTGACGAGCAGGCCGGCAAGTTTACCGTCGAGAAGGCGCGCTCCAACGAAAAACTCAACCGCGAGCATGTAATTAAGTATGTCGAGCTCGAGCTTGCCTCGCTGGCCGAGACCGTAGATCTTTCCAAGCTCGGCAACGATGCCTATGAGCCGCTCAATGGAACGCTGACCGATGATCAGATTCAGGCCGCATGCGATGCCGCCAACAACTTCCTGGGCGTCAACGTGACCCTCAAGCTCAACGGCGAGGATGCCGGAAAGGTCGACGGCAGCTCCGTGTTGCAGTGGATCAGCTTTGCCGATCCGGCCAACCCCACGCTCGATACGTCGCAGATCAGTAGCTGGGCAGCCGAGCTCGCCAACGGCTTTAATACCGTGGGCTCCACTCGTTGGTGGACGCGCGCCGATGGCAAGCAGTGCGCCGTCGAAGGCGGCGACTTTGGTTGGTCCATCGACAGCAGCTCGCTCGCCAAGCAGGTCGAGGACGCCATTAACAACAAGCAGACCGGCGAAATCGAGATCAAGTACTCCCAGAAGGCCGATACCTTTACCGCAAAGGGAGAGCCCGACTGGAAGGCATACATTGATGTCGATCTGTCCGAGCAGCACGCGCGCTACTACGACGAGAACGGCAATATCGTGTGGGAGGCCAACTTTATTTCCGGCAAACCGGGCGAAGACGCCACCCCCGAGGGCGTGTGGCAGATCAACAGCAACGACGGCGGCAGCACCCTAATCGGAGCCAAGGACCCCGAGACCGGTAAACCCAAATATGAGAGCCCGGTGAGCTACTGGATGCCGTTTGAGGGCAACATGATCGGCTTCCACGACGCCACCTGGCAAAACGACAAGAGCTTCGATAATGCCGAGTCGTACAAGTGGTGCGGCAGCCACGGTTGCATCAACCTGCGCCTGGCAGACGCCAAGGCACTTCACGACTGCATCAAAGTCGGCCTGTGCGTGGTTGTCCACTCGTAGTGCAACGCGCACATTCCTACAACATGGAGCTGCTGTGACCAATCTAACAGTTCCGAAAGAAACCGTCCCATGCGCCCGCCCCAACCGGTGGGCGCATATACTTATCGAGGTACTTTCTATAAAGGAGACGCTATGCCGAATGTCCCCACGACCACCCCGGGCCCGGATGATACCGAGCACACGCCCGAAGATGTCACCGAAACGATTCCTCTGATTACAAACGTACACACCGACAAGCAGAGCGGACGCGCGAACGATGCGACCGAGATTTCCGATGAAGAGGCATATGCCAAGCTCAAGGCAAAACGTGCCGAACGTCGACGCAAAAAGCTCATCCGACGCGGCATTGCGGCCGGCGTCGTGGCCGCCATTGTGCTCATCGCCGTTGTCGTGACCTTAGCCATCAACGCACGGCCCGCAGGCAACAACGGGCCGGTGACCGACATGGTGACCGAGGGCACGTTTACCACAACGGTCGAGGCGAAAGGCCAGCTCAAACCCATTTCGTCCTCAGTGGTCTCCCCTTCTGTCGACGGCACGGTCGATTCTATCAACGTGCAGGCAGGCCAATCCGTCAACGAGGGCGACGTGCTTATGACCATTAAAAACGACGAGCTCGATCGCAACGTTGCCGAGGCGCAACGTGCAGTTGCAGCCGCTCAGGAAGACCTCGCCAACGCGCAGAAAGCCGCAGCTGCCGCGCAGGCCACCCCAACGACGGACGTCGAGGGAGCTTCCGCAGCGGCTGGCGTCTCCGCCGCATCAGCGGACACGAACGCCGTATCGGCCGCGCAGCGCAGCCTCGCATCAGCCCAGGCAAGCCTCGACCAGGCGAACGCCAAGGCCTCCAGTCGCACGGTCACGGCCCCGAGCTCGGGTAGCATCGTGGAGCTCAATGCCAAAGTGGGCGCCACGGTTACAGGCGGCATGATCATGGGCGAAAGCGATACGAGCGGCGGCAAGCAGTGCATGCAGATCGCCGACCTGTCCAAGATGGAGGTGACCGTGCAGGTGGGCGAAAAGGACATCGCCAAGATCGCCGTTGGGCAGAGCGCCAACGTCACGTATCCCGCGTTTCCCGATATCGTGAGCCAGGGCACCGTCACGGCTATCGCGTCGGTGGCAAACTCCGACGCCGCCAACAGTGGCGGCGGCAGCGTAACCTTTAACGTCGACATTCTCATTGAGGCGCCCGACGCGCGCCTGAAGCCGGGCATGACGGCCGAGGTATCGGTGGTGACCGAGCAGCTCGACGACGTGGTGATGGTGCCGACGATGGCGCTCATGACCGAAGACGGCGAACACTATTACGTCAACGTGGCGACTGATGACGAGGGCAAGCAAACCCGTCGCGTGAAGGTGACCGTCGTAACGCAAAACGACAACGAAGCCGTAGTCGGCAAGACACAGGTCAAGCGCGACGACCAGGGCAACGAGATCAATCCCAACGTGCCGGTTACCAAGCTGCGCGACGGCGACACCCTCGTCATGGACACCGGAGCGGACGCAACGACTGACGGCGGCTACAACGCGAATTCGGGCAGTATGTCTGCCGACGAGGGCATGTAATGCGTCCCGTCATCGACATTCGCAACGTGCACCGCATCTTTGAGAGCGAGGCAGGTTCTCTGGCAAGCAGA
>CABVAS010000216.1 GCA_902496375.1 uncultured Collinsella sp. | reverse complement strand
TCTACGAGGCCGTCGATCTTGCCCTTCATGATGCCGTGAAGGCCTATGTGACCGACGACCGCAAGCTCGCCACCAAGACCAAGAAGCGCACGCTTTCGATTGACGCACGCTGCGCCAACCTGGAGGCCGTCTGCTACAACCTGATTGCCACGCAGTCACCGGTCGCCTCCGACTTCCGCTTGCTGCAGACGATCATCTACGTCGACTTTAACCTGCAGCGCATGACCGATAAGGTTCGCCAGATTTGCCGCGCCACGCGTCATATGATCAAGGCCGACATCTCGCTGCCCAAGGAGCTTGTCGGCACGGTCGAGGCCGAGGCTGAGGCCGTCTACCAGGTACTGGGCTCTTCGCTTTCTGCGCTCGTCACCAACGACATGTCCATCATCTGCAACTTGGCCGTCGAGGACGAGCCAGTGCACGCCGCCTACGAGAAGTTCTTCCGCACCTTTAACCGCATGGACACGGGCGATTTTATGGACGACGACAGCAACTATGACGACCTGCGCCGCGCCATCATGGTATCGCGCTATCTCGATCGCATCGCCTCGATTTCCATCGATGCCGCCTGCCGTCTGACCTTCCTGTTGACCGGACAGCGTATGACTGCCGGTGATATCGCCTGCACTGATGAGGATGAGCTCGAGAGCATGCGCGTGCCTTCGGGCGAGGGTGTTATCATGAGGCCCGCCGTCGATGCACGCTACGTTGCCAAGGCGCCCGTTAACGAGGTCAGCGAGGGTCTTCGCTACCTGCTCGATCATCTTGAGGATGAGGACGATGGCGAGGACGACGAGGAGTAAGTAACCCCGTTCGTCGAAAGATTGTAAATACCTAAGTGAGCGCGGCCTTGCACATGCGGGGCCGCGCTCTTGCGTTAGCATGGGACTACTTGTTTGGCTGTCAGCGGAGGCGATTGGCAATGGATAACTATTTGGACTTGATGCGCGCTCGCCGCGAGCAGATTCTGGAACGTTTTTATGCGGCGCTCGATCGCGCGGGCCGTCCCCACGACGCCGCGAGCCTCATTGCCGTGTCCAAGACCGTTGGTGTCGATGAGACCGTTGCCGCCATCCAGGCGGGGTATCGCCATTTTGCCGAGAACCGCCCGCAGGAGCTGGTTCGCAAGCTCACGGGTCTGGCGGAGCATCCGGAGCTGCCCGAGGTGCGCTTCGATATGATCGGCAACCTGCAGACCAATAAGATCAATGCGGTGCTGGGCTCAGCCGAGCTGATTCACTCGGTGGGTTCGCTGCATCTGGCGCAGGCGATCTCGAGCCGTGCTGTTCGCAAGATTGAGGCAGGCGAGCTCGTCGGCCCCCAGCGTGTGCTCATTGAGGTCAATGTGAGTGGTGAGGAGTCGAAGGGAGGCTTTTCACCCGATGAGATTCGCGCCGCCGCGGGTGAGCTTGCAGAACTTGAGGGAATTTGCGTACAGGGGCTTATGACTATGGCGCCCCGGGGGAATAAGGATGTGGCACGCCGCACCTTTGCGGGGCTTCGTGAGCTGAGGGATGAGCTGGAGGCGGCGCATCCCGATTTGAACCTGCCTGAGCTTTCCTGCGGTATGAGCGAGGACTTTGAGTCTGCCCTTGAGGAGGGCTCTACGCTCGTTCGCCTGGGCAGGGTAGTATTTAGCCCGGAGTTTGCAGTAAAATAAGGCTCTGAAGTGCGCACTGATTATCGGGGCGCCTGCACTAAACCGCGAGAGGACACAACCATGGGCTTCCTTGACGAGATTAAAAATAAGATGCACCTGGGCGGCCAGCAGGGTTACGACCAGGGTTATGGCCAGGACGACGACTACGGCTACGATGACGGCTACGACGATGACTATCAGGGCAACGGCTACAGTGGTGCTTCGGGCGAGGGCTTCTACACCCAAGACGAGCCGAGCAACGGCCTGCTTGGCCAGACGCGCCGCGGTGAAGCTGAGTCGGTTGCCGTGTATACGCGCTCCGGTCAGCTGGTCGGCGATGACTCCCGCCATGCCACGACGTATAACCCGCCTTCGCGCTCGCAGGACAGTGTTGCGAGCGGTTATCGTCCTGGTGCCTATGACACGCCGTCGAGCTACGCCGAGAATACCCGCGCCCGTGCCGCCGCTGCACCCGCGCCTGCACCGAGCGATGCCTCGGCCTATGCGAGCAATATCATCAACGCCACGCCGCAGCTGCCGGCCTATGTCCTGCGCCCCGAGAGCTATGATGACGTGGAGACCGTGGTGCGCCGCGTTCGCACCAAGCAGCCTGTCGCACTGATTTTTGTGGGCGTACGCACCGAAGTTGCCAAGCGCGTCTTGGACTTCTCTTACGGCTTTGCCTGCGGTCTGGGTGCCACGGTCAAGGAGGTGGGCGACCGCGTGTTCATGGTGCTGCCCGCCGGTTGCGAGGTCAAAGATTCCGATCTCAAGAAGCTTCGTGCCGACGGCTACCTTAAGTAAAGACAAGACGAGGAGATTCCCATCAACATCTACACTATCGTCCAGCTGGTCAACACGCTGTTCAACTTCTATTCCACGCTCATTGTCGTCTACTGCTTTATGACGTGGATTCCCATGAAGCAGGGTGGTTTGCTTCAGGATATTGCCGCGGTGCTTGATAGCGTGTGCGGTCCGTGGCTCAACCTGTTCCGTCGTTTCATCCCGCCGATGGGCGGTATCGATTTTTCGCCGGTCGTTGCGATTATTGCGTTGCAGTTGGTGCAGAGGCTGGTTCTGCAGCTTCTTATAGGTATACTCGTATAGTACTGGCTCAGTAACTTACGTCGGGCGCCCGGCGCCAAGGCGATGATAAAGGAGAACTTGTTATGGCTATTACCCCTGCAGACATCCAGGCTCAGACTTTCTCTGAGGCCAAGCGTGGCTACGATCCTGCTGAGGTCGACGTCTTCTTGGAGACGCTGTCCTCCGAGGTTGACGCTATGCTCGCTAAGATCGTCGACCTTAAGGGTCGTCTGACTGCTACCGAGCAGCAGCTTGCCGATGCGCAGGCTCAGCTTGCCCAGGCTCAGGATGCCACCGCCC
>CABVAS010000215.1 GCA_902496375.1 uncultured Collinsella sp. | reverse complement strand
TTACAGCTCCAGCGCCTCGGCGACTTCGGCTGCGCAGGCCAGGGCGTCGGCCATAGCGTTCACCACGAGCGAGCTGCCGTTACGAGCGTCACCGGCAACATACACCGGCGCGGCATCCGCGGCGACGCCGTCGACACGCGCCGCAAGATGCGAGCCCTCGGCGGCCATCACAGGCAGCGGACGACCAGCAGTGGCAACGGGCACGCCAACGGCGTCGAACACACCGTGCTCTGGGCCCGTAAAGCCGCAGGCGATGAGCACCAGCTGCGCCGGTACCTCGTGCTCGGAGCCCGCGATGCGCTCGGGCTTTCCCGCCGACCAGTCCAAATCGACCACGCGCAGACCCGCAGCCGCACCCTTCTTGTCCAGCAGCACCTCGAGCGTATCCACGCCCCAGGCACGCATCTCGCCGCCCATCGCAGCAATAGCCTCCTGCTGGCCGTAGTCGGTCTTCTTAATGTTGGGCCACTGTGGCCAGGGGTTGCTCGCCGCGCGCTTATCGGGCGCAGCCGGCAAGAACTCAAACTGGCGCACGCTGCGCGCCCCTTGGCGCACCGCGGTACCCACGCAGTCGTTGCCGGTATCGCCACCGCCAATGACCACAACGTCCAGGCCGCGCGCGTTCACCGCGGGCTCGCCGCCATCGAGCACCGAGACGGTCGAAGCCGTCAGGTAGTCCACGGCATACACTACGCCCGGGGCATCAATGTTCGCAGCCGAAAGCCCACGCGGAGCACGGGCGCCGGCAGCCACCACAACGGCATCGAAGTCGTCGAGCTTGGCAGCCACCGCAGGATCATTCACGTCAGCACCCAGCTCAAACACAATGCCCAGCTCGCGCATGAGCGCCACGCGGCGCTCGACCACGGACTTCTCGAGCTTCATGTTGGGAATGCCGTACATGAGCAGGCCGCCCGGACGGTCGTCGCGCTCAAACACCGTCACGCGGGCCCCACGACGCGCAAGCTCCCATGCTGCCACCAGACCAGCGGGACCGGAGCCCACCACGGCAACCGTGGGTGCACCCTCCCCTGCCGGCTCAAAGCGGTGCGGACCGCCGTTGGCCCACTCATGGTCGCTAATCGCGCGCTCGTTGTCATGGATCGTCGTGGGCTGGCCATCGACCGAGCCCAGGTTGCATGCGGCCTCGCACAGCGCCGGGCACACGCGACTCGTGAACTCGGGCATGGGCGAGGTGAGCGACAGGCGCTCGGTAGCCTCATCCCAGCGGCCGCGGTACACCAGCTCATTCCACTCGGGAATCAGGTTGTGCAGTGGGCAGCCGCTCGGGCGTGCCTTGCCAAAGCTCGCGCCCATCTGACAAAACGCCACACCGCACATCATGCAGCGGCTCGCCTGGGCACGGCGCGCATCGTCGTCGAGCTCCACGTACAGCGGGTCGAAATCGCGGCTGCGCTCCTCCACGGGGCGCAGCTCGTGGGTCACGCGATCGATATCAAGAAAAGCACCGGGCTTACCCATGGCACTTACGCCTCCTTCTTGGTCGAAGCAACAGAGCTGGCAGCCACGGACGCAGCGCCCGCAGCACCGCCCGCCACATCAAAGCGAGCGACATCCGCGGCACTCGCGCGGCCGGTCACAATGTCAAACGCCAGCTCCTCGGCCTGCGCATGCGTCTTGCCCACGGCCTCGGCGGCGGCGACAATCGCCAGCACGCGCTCGTACTCGGTTGGAATGACCTTCACAAAGTGCTTGCTCATCGTCTCAAAGCTGTAGAGCAGCTTAATACCGCGCGGGCTCTGCGTCGCGTCCACGTGCTCCTGGATGAGCGCACGAATCTGCGCAAGCTCACCGGCCGTCGGGGCTTTAAGCTCAACGCTCTCGTGGTTCACACGGGCATCGAGCGTGCCGTACTGGTCAAAGACGTAAGCCACGCCGCCCGTCATGCCGGCGGCGAAGTTCTGCCCGACCTCGCCCAAGATGAGCGCCAGACCTCCCGTCATGTACTCGCAGCCATGGTTGCCGCAGCCCTCGACCACCACCGTGGCACCGGAGTTGCGTACGCCAAAGCGCTGGCCGGCCAGGCCGTTAATGAAGCCGCGGCCACTCGTAGCGCCAAAGAACGCAACGTTGCCCACGATGATGTTCTCGTCGAACTTGTAGGTCGCATGCGGGTTGGGGCGCACCGACACCTCGCCGCCCGAAAGGCCCTTACCAAAGTAGTCGTTGGCGTCGCCGCACACGTTGAGCGTTATGCCGCGCGGCAGGAACGCGCCAAAACTCTGACCGGCCGAACCATCGCAATCGATGGTGATGGAGCCGGCGGGCAGGCCCTCGGGATGCGCCTTGGTCACCGCGTTGCCCAAGATGGTGCCCACGCAGCGGTTGACGTTGGCGATGTCGGCGCGGAAGCGAATCGGGCGCAGGTGCGCACGGGCATCGGCCGTATAGGGCACAAACAGCGTGGAATCGAGCGTCTTGTCGAGCTCGCTGTCCGCAGCCATCTGGGGCAGGAAGTGGCGACCGTCGGCACCCGGGATGTGGGCACCAAACTCACAGGTCGCGCTCGCCAGCACGGGCGATAGATCGAGCAGGTTGGCCTTGCGGTTGCCCGGGACCTCGATCTGGCGCAGGCACTCGGGATGGCCGACCATCTCGTCGACGGTGCGGAAGCCCAGGCTCGCCATGACCTCGCGCAGCTGCTCGGCAACAAAGAGCATAAAGCGTTCGACGTGCTCTGGCTTGCCGCGGAAGCCGCGACGCAGGCGGCAGTTTTGCGTAGCGATGCCGGCGGGGCAGGTATCCTGCTGGCAGTCGCGCTGCATGAGGCAGCCCATCGAGATGAGCGGCATGGTCGCAAAGCCAAACTCCTCGGCACCCAGCAGGCAGGCGACGGCGACGTCGGTGCCGTCCATGAGCTTGCCGTCGGCTTCGAGCACCACGCGTGAGCGCAGGCCGTTTTGCAGCAGCGTCTGCTGGGCCTCGGCAAGGCCAAGCTCCAGCGGCAGGCCGGCGTGCCAAATGGAATCGCGCGCCGCGGCACCCGAACCGCCATTGTGGCCACT
>CABVAS010000214.1 GCA_902496375.1 uncultured Collinsella sp. | reverse complement strand
CCCTCGACGGCCTCCTGCATGCGCGCGCTCTCAACGTTGAAGGTGTGGCAGGCCTGTAGCACGCTCTCTACCACGCCATCGACATGGTACTTCTCGCACATGGTCAGTGTGTTCTCCATGCGGCCGTCGTTAGGCGTCATGACCGAGCAGTTGATATCCAGGTAGCGGTCGGCGATGGCGCGCAGAATGTCGGGCGCGTCCGGGTCGATCATCATAGCCGCCGTGCGCTCACCCGAGCAGTCGTCCATGCACACGACCAAGCCGCCGTTGGACTCGATGGTGCGGCCGATCTTGTTGATCACACCGCCCACCGGGCAACCGGTGATCAGAATGCGCTTGGCGTCCGCCGCAACCGGGCGCTCGCCCGCGTCGTAGGCCTCGCGCAGCTTGGCGACCTTTTGCTCCAGCTGCTGCGTATAGGCCTCGATATCAAAGCTGAACGTACCGGCAAACATAGTGCTCATCAGGTCGATGCCGCTCATGGCCGCCGGCTGGTTGGCCTGCAGCGCAAACATCTCGAGCTGGGCCGCACGCAAGCGGTTGCGACGACGGACGGCAGCACGCAGGTCATCGTCGGTAATCGTGATGCCGTAGAAGCCCTCGAGCTCCTCCTTGAGCAGGCGGCACTCCTCGTACCAGCCTTCACGCTCGTAGGCGCGATCGCGACCCTGCGGAAGATGCAGAATGTGCGTGCGCTTGAGCTCGTTGAGTAGCTCGTACATCTTCTTCTTGCCGTCGCAGGTGGTCTCGCCGATGATCATGTCGCTAAAGTACGTAAACGGGCACTTTTGCGAATAGGCAAAACCATACGTAGACTTGATGAGCGGGCACAGGTTTGCCGGCAGCACCTTCTCGGCCTCGGGAATCACCTCGTCGGACGTGCCGCACAGCGCCACGCTCGCAGCCCCCGCGGCATCGATAATCTCGAGCGGCGTGTAGCTGCACAGAAAACCGACCAGGCGATTACCCGCCTGCTTATAATCCTTGACGCGAATAAACGCCGCCTTGCGTTGCTCGTTGAACTCCTCAAACGTGGACGGCAACGGCTGCTCAATATTTTCCGACATATAACTCCTTAACAAACCTTTTAACCAACCAAGGAAACGGCTTTCCCAGGTGCCCGAGGTTGCCGTGAAAGAGGAGCGCCGCGTACTTTGGTATGCAAGCGATGGTTTGAACGGCAAGATCGGGTGCTTGGGGAAGCCGCTGGACCGGATAGCCCTAAATGGTTTCCAAGAAAGCCTCAATCCTGGTTTGCAGTTGGCCTGCATCCTCGCCGGCGTAGTCGGTCGTGATGTGCATAAACGGGATGCCGGCCTCTTCGGCGGCCTTCTCCACGGCAAACGACTCCATCTCGTAGAGCGTGCAGAACTGCAAGGCCACGTCGACGATGCCGTCGGCATGCAGGTCCTTGGCCATCTGGACAATGTCCTTCATACGCTGGTCGTTGGGCGTAAAGACGGCGCAGTTGATCTTAAAGTAGCGCTCGGCGATGGCGTCGAGCATCTCGTCAACCGTCTCACCGGACTCATCGACCAGGTCCTTGTAGTAGCGCGAGCCCGTGCAGGACTCCTCGCCCACCACGACGCCACCGGCCTTCTCGATGAGGTTGAACAGCTTCCAGTTGGGCACGGCCATGGGCGTGCCGGTGTACAGGATGCGCTTGGTCCCCTTGGGCGCCACGCCCTCGCCGGCCTCAACGCGCTGCTCGCACTCGGCGGCCATCTCGTTGATGGCTCCGGTCAGACGCGGCGTATCGTCCATAAAGGCGGCCTGAACGGTCAGCAGGCTGTCGAGACCGCTGATGGGCGCCGGATCGGCAGCGCGCGTGGCAGCCAGACGCTGCAGGGCGCGACGCTTCTCGTTGACGGCGTGGATGGCAGCCTTCAGGCGCTCGGGCGTAATCTTGACGCCGCACTCTTCCTCGATCTTGGCGGCAAGCTTTTTAACCTCGGCCTTCCAGGTCACGAGCGTCGACTCGTCGTGCACGTTGGGGATATCCATGACGTACATGTTCTTTTGCGTGGCAAAGAACTCGTAGGCCTTCTTCTTGCCATCGCAGGTGTTCTCGCCCACCACCAGATCACTCGACTCAATGTAGGGGCAGACCTCGCCCAGCTTAAAGCCGGCAAAGCTCTTGATGAGCGGACAGGTGTTGCGCGGCAAGTGCTCCTCGACCTTGTCCGTTGCCCAGTCGGCACCCGAGCACAGGCCCACGGGGATGCCATCGCAGGCAAGCACGATCTCCTCGGGCACGTAGACGCAGAACGAACCGACGATCTTGGTGGCCTCGCCGGCCTCCTTCTTGTCGAGCATCTCCTTAATACGGCCGCTGTGGATGTTGGTGGCGACAAAATCCAGGTAGGACGTAGACTTGGGGCGATTGTTCTGCGTCAGGAACATATCGCCGTACATCTGGCCCACGGCGCCCAGCAGCATGTCGTGGTCGGCAAGATTCATGCCGAGGCTCTCCCACATCGGATGGAAATCGAATTCTTCAGCCATGGTGGTTCCCCTCTCGAACCAAAAATGAATAGCTACGGTATTGCTGCACGGTGGGTGGCGAAAACCCAGCCGCGCCTAAACCCGGAATTTTGGGGAACCTGCTTTGCGGTCGATTATTTAGTTGCGCGTCGTCTCTCCCGGAGCCGTGAACATACCTGCTCATATGCGGCTCCGAGCCATATACAGGGCGCGCGCCGCAACGCGACGCGAATATGTCTTCTGCGGCATCAGCGCGCCCTCCTTTTCTCGTCGAAGGTAACTATATCAACGGTTGTCGTCCAGACGAACACCGCCGACATGCGTACGACAGCGTCGAGATGTGAGCATCTCACTGTCTGATAATTAATTATCAGACAGATAAGGTTTAGTCATGTAGAAATCGGCGAACGGCGAAGTGAAAACAAAGCGGTCGAGGACTACCTCCTCGACCGCATCGCCCCCGCATTATCGGCAAACGAGATGAATCCTGCTTGCATCAAAATGCATGCGCAGAGTCTCACCCGCCTGCGGCAGCTCTTCCACGGG
>CABVAS010000213.1 GCA_902496375.1 uncultured Collinsella sp. | reverse complement strand
GCCGATAAACGCCGCGTCGATGCCCAACGCACGCAGGGTATCCTCGGCCGTTGGTCCCACAAAAGCGGCGGTGCGGCGACGGTACATACCGCCCACGAGGCACAGGTCGCAATCTTCGCGCGCCTCGAGCAGGTTAAACACCGAAAGCGAATTAGTCACGATGCGCAGGCGAAACGCCGGCAGCATCGAGGCCATCTGCTCAACCGTGGTGCCCGTACCCAAAAAGATGGTCGAGCCCTCCTCGATAAGCTCCACAGCACGGCGCGCGATCTGCAGCTTTTCCTCGGCATGCTTGGTGCGCTTTTCGCTGTGCGAATACTCATGGCGCAGCATAGCGTGGGGGCGACCCTGCGCACTACGGGCTCCACCGTGCACGCGCTCGATCTCGCCCAGGTTCGCAAGTTCCTCAAGGTCGCGACGAATCGTCATGTCCGAGACACCCAACGCATCCGAAATCTCCTTGACCGAGACCGTGCCCTGCTCCTCGAGCAACTGACGAACCTTATCCTGTCGCTCCGCTTTAATCACGATGAGTCCTCGCTGTTCCATGCTTGCGTCAATTCAAACAGTAACGAACAAATTATATCAGACTCGTGCGCGTCAAAATGAACGCCTGCACAGCTCCAATCATCACTTTTTTGAGAAAAATACCCCCTGCTTTAGTGGGATGTAGTGATAATTTGGCCTGTTCGCGCTACAGTTTGACCGAAATACCTCGATGTTAGGAACCAAATGATCACTTCCGAGCTTTTCGGCACCGCGCCGTGCGGCACCCCCGTTCATCGCTACACCCTCAACGGGCCCGAGATCTGCGTTCGCATTATGGACCATGGCGCCACCGTGCTGGGTATCGACGTACCCGACATCCCCGGCAACGTGCGCGATGTGGTGCTGGGCTTCGATAAGCTCGAGGATTACTTTGATAACCCCGCCTGCTTTGGCGCGACCATCGGCCCCGTGGCCAACCGCACCGCGGGCGCCACGATCACCATCGCCGGCACGGACTGGCATATGCCCACCAACGAAGGCGTCAACAACCTGCACAGCGATCTTGAGCGCGGTCTGCACAAGCGCGTGTGGGACGTTGAGCTCGACGAGGTCCACAACGCCGTGCGCATGACCACCTCGCTTGAGGATGGCGAGCTGGGCCTGCCCGGCAACCGCACCTTTACAGCCGTGTTTACCGTGACGCGCACCGGCGTCTTTCGTGTCGAGTATGGCTGCGAGAGCGACCGCGCCACCTACGTGTCCATGACCAACCACACGTACTTTAACCTTGCCGGCCATAACGCCGGCATGGACTGCGAGCACTTCTTTGTTGCTAACGCTGCCCACTACCTGCCCATCAACGAGCAGAATATCCCCACCGGTGAAATCGCTCCGGTCGAGGGCACGCCGTTTGACTTCCGTGAGCTGCGCCCCGTCGCGCCCGGCATGGAAACCGACGACCCGCAGATTAAGCAGGCCCGTGGCTACGACCACTGCCTGTGCATCGATGGCTATCAGTACGGCCGTAATCTGCGCCGCGCGATGCATGTCGAGGAGATGTGGACCGGTCGTGAGTTAGACTACTACACCACCGCACCGGGCGTGCAGCTCTACACCGGCAACTGGCTGGGCGACGAGCACGCCAAGGACGATGCCAACTATGGCTGGGGCGCCGGCTTTGCCCTCGAGGCAGAGATGTTCCCCGACACGCCGCACCAGCCGCTGTTCCCGCAGGGCATCGTGGGCCCGGGTCACCCCTACAGCAATGTGATCGAGTACCACTTTATGAGGCACTAAGCCCACAACGCAACATATCGCACAGCAGCGCCCGCCGGCACCACCGCCGACGGGCGCTTTGCTACCTAGTCATTGGGGACGTTCTTAAATGACTAGTCGTTGGGGACAGTCTTTAACGTTTGGCGAGAAGAAGTGTCCCAATCTGCCGACACTTGGGGACGTTCCTAAAAGGCCGGCACATAAGGAACGTCCCCAAGTGCCAAGGGTGTCCCGTTTGACTAGTCATTTAAGAACGTCCCCAATGACTCGTTGAATGGGGTCGGGATTGGAGCTGGGGAGATAGCGGATTTCTAGTTCTATGCCGAGCTTTTGCAGCTCTCTGAGAACAGCGACGTCTGTGTCGTCTACGGCAACTGCGGGCGTTGCGGGACGCTTGCCCTCCCCTGCCTGCATATGACCAATGCTGATCTTGGTGATCGGCACACCGCCCTTAACCAGCGCGAGCGCATCGGAGGGTGAGGCCACCATGATCAGAATCAATTGGCGAGGCGTTGCGGTATGAATGACGTCGATGGTCCTTTGCACCGAGAAAAACCGCGTCCAAACGCCTTCTGGCGCCGCCACCCTCATGGGTGCCCATTGGCGCGAATCTGCCGCGATCTCATCGTTGACGATTAGGACAAGGTTGGAACCCACGGCTTCGTTCCACAGCTCAACGTCTTGTCCGTAAATGAAACGGTCGTCGATGCGTGCGAGAAGAATCTTGGGTTGAGTCATCGCTGCCCCATTCTGTTTGAGACCCGTAAGAGCAAGACATCGCGTCTCCAATATTAGTGCATTTAAAGTGAGAAAAGCCGTCAGAACACTTGCGCGGATTTGCGATGTCCCGTATCATAGACAGCCGTTGACGCCTCAGTTGCGCCATCACATGGCCGCCAGCGTAGCTCAGTTGGTAGAGCACCGCTCTCGTAAAGCGGGGGTCACCGGTTCGAGCCCGGTCGCTGGCTCCATTGCACAAGATAGCCGCCTTCGGGCGGCTTTTTTGTTGCCGATTTTGAGTGCGTGCGTGCCAATCCACGTATCGTAACGGCCTCAACCCCCCTACTCAAAAACAGAAAGCCCCGCCAACCGCAATCCCCAAAGGAACCGCGATCAGCGGGGCCCAAGCGCGTTCCTCCAAGGGATAACGCTCGCAAAACGAACAGCTCAGCCGAACGGCTCGTTACTCCTCCCAGTAAGCGTCTGCAAGCAGCTTAAAGCAGATCTTCTTGACCGGCTGCGCGCCATCGCCCGGGAAAATCTATAGATCGGAA
>CABVAS010000212.1 GCA_902496375.1 uncultured Collinsella sp. | reverse complement strand
CGACTATAGATTGATGGGCTCGAACTCATGCAGGGTGTTGAGGCAAGGCCCCAGCAGTTTGTCACTCACGTTCCATAGCGCCTGCAGGCCGCCGCTGCCTTCATTTCGCTCAATATCTAGCAACGCGCGATGCAGTCGAGCCGTCTCGCGCGCAAAGGGCGGAATGCCCAGGACTTCAAAAGCATCTTGGGCCGAGCGCATCTGCTTGGCGGGCGAAATGATGACCTGCAGCATGGACTCTCCTCTGTCAAAAAGGAAGTTGCGGTGGAATACGGTCTGTTTTGGCCGTTTATAGGCCAGTTTAGTCCGTATTTCACCGCAACTGATGAAGGGGCTGGTTAGGCGCGCTCGAGGAAGGCCTTGTAACCGCGATATGCCTCGTAGATGTCGGCCTTGTTGGCGACCTCCCACAGGGCGTGCATGGACAGGACGGCAACGCCGGAGTCGATGACGTTCATGCCGTACTTGGCCATGATGTAGGCGATGGTGCCGCCGCCACCAGCGTTGACGCGGCCGAGCTCGCAGGTCTGGAAGTCCACGCCGGCCTCGTCCATGATGTCGCGGACGAGGGCCACATACTCGGCGTCGGCGTCGTTAGAGCCGCCCTTGCCGCGGCTGCCCGTGTACTTGTTAAAGCACAGGCCGCGACCCATGAAGGCGGCGTTCTTGGTCTCGAACTTGCCGGCATAGCCCGGGTCGAAGCCGGCGGACACGTCGGAGGAGAGCATACGGCTGCGGGCGAGCGCGCGGCGCAGAGCCAGCGGGCTGTCCTCGCCGGCGAGCATCATGATCTCGGCGACGGTGTTCTCGAAGAAGTGACTCGTCATGCCGGTGGCACCCACGGAACCGATCTCCTCCTTGTCGACGATGAGCGTGATGCTCGTGCGCTCCACGTTGGTGACGTTGATCTGGGCGAGCATGGAGGGGTAGGCACAGACGCGGTCGTCATGGCCATAGCCCAGAATCATGGAGCGGTCGAGGCCCATGTCGCGGGCGGGACCGGCGGGCACGACCTCGATCTCGGCGGAGAGGAAGTCCTCCTCCTCGACGTCGTACTGCTCCTTGAGGATAGCCAGGAACATCTGCTTGACGGGCTCCTTGGGGGCGTCCTTGTCGTCCTCGTCAAACTTGACGGGGCGGCCGCCCACGATCACGTCGAGAATCTCGGCATCGACGGCGTCCTTGGCAGGCTTGGACATCTGCTCGCTCGAGAGGTGGATCAGCAGGTCGGAGATGGTAAAGACCGGGTCGTCCGCCTTGTCGCCGATATTGATGTCGACGGTGGTACCGTCCTTTTTGCAGATGACGCCCACGAGTGCGAGCGGGGAGGCCACCCAGTGGTAGCTCTTGACGCCACCGTAGTAGTGCGTGTCGAGGTAGGCCATGTCGCCGGCCTCGAAGGCGGGGTTCTGCTTAAGGTCTAGGCGCGGCGAGTCCACGTGGGCGCCCAGGATGTTAAAGCCCTGCTCGAGCGGGGCGTTGCCCAGGTTGACGAGCATGAGGTCCTTGCCGTGATTGGCGGCGTACACCTTGTCGCCTGCCTTGAGCTCGCGGCCTTCGGCGATCACGGTCTCCAGGTCGACGTATCCCGCCTCCTTGGCCATCTTGATGCCGGTCTTGACGCACAGGCGCTCGGTCTTGTTCTCGCTCAAAAACTGCTTATAGCCGCGGCAAAGCTCCTCGAGCTCCTCGACTTGCTGTGGCGTGTACTTTTTCCATGCGCAGGGACGCTCCATGACGCAGGCTCCTTTCGGATCGATCGTGCTGGTTGATGTACCGTGAGCCATCGTATCACGCGCGGGCTCACGGTGGCGGGGGAGCTTGATGTGAGGTGGCCGCGGGGCGGGGAGCGTGTAAACTGGAGTGAGCAAACCGTGCCCAGCCCAAAGCGAGGTATTTAATATGTCTGACAAGCGCCGCACTTTTGCCGTTATCGACGGCAACTCGCTCATGCACCGCGCCTTTCACGCCGTGCCGCCGACCATGAACGCGCCGGACGGTCGCCCCACCAACGCGATCTTTGGCTTTCTGAACATGTTTCTTAAGATGATTGATGCCTTTAACCCCGACGGTGTGGTCGTGGCGTTTGACAAGGGTAAGCCGCGCGTGCGCATGGAGATGCTGCCGCAGTATAAGGCGCAACGCCCGCCCATGGACCCCGATCTGCATGCGCAGTTTCCGATGATTAAGGAGCTGCTCACCGCGCTCAACGTGCCGATTCTGCAGTCCGAGGGCTGGGAAGGCGACGATATCCTGGGAACCATGGCGCGCCTGGGCGAGCAGGCCGGCTGCGACATACTACTGGTGACCGGCGACCGCGACATGTATCAACTCGTGACCGAGCACGTCAACGTGGTCTCGACCCGCAAGGGCCTGTCTGACGTGGCGATCATGACGCCCGAGAGCGTGGACGACCTGTATCACGGCATTACGCCGGCGCTCGTGCCCGATTTTTACGGTCTAAAGGGCGATACGTCCGACAACATCCCCGGTGTACCGGGCATCGGTCCCAAAAAGGCGAGTGCGCTCATTGCGAAGTACGGTAGCCTGGACGAAGTCATCGCGCATGCCGACGAGGTCAAGGGCAAGATGGGCGAGAACCTGCGTGCACACATCGATGACGCACTACTGAGCCGCAAGGTTGCGACAATTCGCACCGATGCGCCCGTCGAGCTCGACTTTGAGGCGACGTCCTTCCCGGCGTTTTCTGCCGATGAGGTTTCCGCGGCGCTGGGTACGCTTGGTATCACCGCCATGCAGAACCGTTTCTTGGCGCTGATCGGCGGCGAGGGCGGGGCTGCTGCCTCCGGTGTGTTTGAGATACCTGCTATGGTTCGCGCAGCCGCCGGCGATGCTGACGCGCTTGGTGCCGTTGCGGCTGAGGTCTCCCGCGCGATTGATGCCGGCGAGTGGGTCGCCGCCGTGGTGGATGACGACAAGGAAGAGGGCGCGCTCTTTGGACTGACGCGCACGCTGTGGTTGGCGACGTCCAAGGGCCTGTTCGCGCTCGAGGAGGGCGACGGCGCCTCCACTGCCGT
>CABVAS010000211.1 GCA_902496375.1 uncultured Collinsella sp. | reverse complement strand
CGCCTTCGGTGACGTCAAGATCATGATCCCGCTCGTCACCTGCGTCGAGGAGGTCGTGGCCGTCAAGGAGCTCGTCGAGCAGTGCAAGGCCGAGCTGACCGAAGAGGGTCGTAAGTTCAACGAGAACATCGAGGTCGGCATCATGGTCGAGACGCCCGCCGCTTCGCTGCTCGCTGACCGCCTGGCCGAGGTCGCCGACTTCTTCTCCATCGGCACCAACGACCTGATCGGCTACACCATGTGCGCCGACCGTGGCAACGACACCATTTCCAACCTGTACCAGGTGTACTATCCCGCCGTGCTCCGCTCGCTCAAGAACATCATCGAGAGCGGCGTGAAGGCCGGCATCATGGTCGGTATGTGCGGCGAGGCCGCTGCCGATCCGCTGCTCGAGCCGCTGCTGATCAGCTGGGGCCTGGAGGAGTTCTCGATGAGCGCTCCGTCGATCCTGCGCGCCCGCAAGACCATCAGCCAGTGGACCAAGGCCGAGTGCGACGAGCTCGCCGAGAAGGCGCTCGCCTGCAACACCGCCGCCGAGGTCAAGGCGCTGCTCGAGTCCGCAGCTCGTTAATTTGGTATCAGAGGTAACCGCGTGGTTGGAATGGGCCGGCCACGCGGCCCTCACATATACAGGGGGTACTGTAAATGTTCTACACGCTAACCGCTAATCCGGCTGTCGACATGACGGTTTCGAGCTCTCCGCTCGAGCCCGACGAGAACGTCCGCACCGGCTCGGCCAGCTACACGGCCAACGGCAAGGGCCTGGACGTGTCCTTCGCCTTTAAGAAGATGGGCGTCGACACCGTCGCGCTCGGCTTCTTCGCCGGCTTCACGGGCAAGTTCATCGTCGAGGAGGTCATGAACCTGGGTTGCCTGTGCCGCCCGGTCTGGACCGACGGCATCACGCGTATCAACACCTACGTCAACGATGGCCAGCACGAGTACGGCATCCTGAACCCCGGCGCTCCGATTACGCCGCAGCACCAGGAGGAGCTCTACAACATCCTGGACACCGCGGGCGACCTTGAGTGCCTGATCGTCTCTGGTTCCGTGCCTCCCAAAGCTACGCCCGACTTCCTGGCTCAGGTCATGGAGCACGCTCAGGCTCGTGGCGCCGACGTCGTCCTGGACCTGTCCTCTGATAAGCTCAAGGAGCTCGCTCACAAGAAGCCTCTGCTCATCAAGCCGAACCATCACGAGATGAAGGCCATCTTTGGCGTGCCGGTCGACACCGACGACGAGGTCCGCGTTGCCATGAAGATGGCTCACGACGCTGGTGTTCAGAACGTGCTGCTCACCCGTGGTAGCCGTGGTGACGCCTACTTCTCCAACGGCGAGGACATCTGGTATGCCAAGCGTGAGTTCAACATCAAGCTGGTCTCTTCCGTCTGCGCCGGCGACTGCACCCTCGCTGCGTTCCTGCACAAGTGGTACAGGGATCGCGACAATGTCGAGGAGGCTATGAAGCTCGCTATGGCCACCGGCGCCAACGTTGCCGAGTCCGTGGGCATTGGCGACTTCGGTCACGTTGACGAGTACAGCAAGCGCGTTGCTGTCCGTAAGCTCGATCGCAAGTAATCGAAAAGCGATACATTCGCGCGCATGCGGCGCTCTGACTTCGGTCGGGGCGCCGTTTTTTCGTGGGAAAAGTGAGATGAAGCCGCCCTTCACCGCTTCCACACCGTTCGCCGAGTTGTTGTAGCCTTTTGCCGAATCGTGGAATATACTTTCATTAACACGTTGCTTCGTGAAAGGAACATTCATGATTTACACGCTCACTGCAAATCCCGCCATTGACTACAACATCTCCTGCGACGGCCTGTCCTCCAATACCGTTACGCGCACCCGCAACGCGGTCTACACCCCCAACGGCAAGGGTCTCAACGTCTCGTTTACGCTCGACCACTACGGCGTCGACACCACGATCCTGGGCTTCTTTGCTGGCTTCTCGGGTGAGTTCATCGTTAAGGGCGCCGAGGCCCTCGGCGTGCCCGTCAAGCCCGTGTGGACCGACGGCATCACGCGTGTCAACGTGTTCCTCAACGCCGGTCCCGACACCGAGTACAACATGGTCAATGCCGGTGCCGCCATTAACGGGGCCAACGAGCAGGAGATGTTTGAGCTCATTGATTCGCTCGACGACATGACCTGCCTGGTCATTAGCGGCTCGTTGCCCCCCAATACCTCCGAGGGCTTCCTGGCCGAGGTTCTGCGCCGCGTCAAGGCCAAGGGTGCCGAGTTCGTTCTCGACATTTCGAGCCATCAGCTGGCAGATCTCATTGCCATGGAGCCGCTGCTGATCAAGCCCAATGACGACGAGTTGCTCGACATTTTTGGCATTAAGGTGAGCGGTGGCGATGACGAGTCCGTCAAGGGCGCGATGGCCGAGCTGCACGCCAAGGGCGCCAAGAATGTGCTGCTGACCCTCGGCGGCGCCGGTGCCTATTTCTCCAACGGCGAGCACATCTGGTTTGCCAACCGCACCTTCGACGTCAAGCTCCTGTCGACCGTCTGCGCCGGCGATTCTTCGCTCGCTGCCTTCCTGTCCGTGTGGCATGACGCCCCCGAGCGCGTCGAGGACGCCCTGCGCCTCTCGATGGCCACCGGTGCCAACGTGGTCGAGTGCCCGGGCTTGGGCGACTTTGCCAAGGTAGATGAATACAAGAAGAACATCGAAGTTCGTCAGGTCTGCTAGTTCCGGCACCTCGCCTGAATAGTTCGACTAATTCGCATCCGTCTTATATCAGGACGGATGCGTTTTTGTTTATCGGACTTGCGTGTGCAGTGGAGGCTGTTTCTTGCTAGACTTCTTGCAGACGCAATCGATAGCCAATTTGATAGTCGCAGGAGGCCATAGGCATGTGCAATGTTTCGCTTAACGGTACGCAGCCGACCGATGCCTCCATCCGTGTCCTGCGTGCGCTCGAGGCGGCCGGTCTTGAGGCTTGGTATGTAGGCGGTTGGGTGCGTGATGCCCTGATGGGGCGCCCCAGCCACGATGTTGACATGTGCTGCAGAGGCCTGTGGCAGGAGTCCAAAGCGGCGCTCGAGGCGGCTGATATTGCCGTTGTCGAGTC
>CABVAS010000210.1 GCA_902496375.1 uncultured Collinsella sp. | reverse complement strand
CGGTGCGCGCGAGCCTCATCGGAACTGTGGAGCCGGTTTCGGCGACCATCACCAGCGCCGTTATGCTGGGGACGGTGTTTTTGCCGACCGACCTTATCGGCTTTGCCATGATCATCGTGATGATGTTCCTCACGGTGTAGCTAGCGCCGCCGCCAAGACAGAAAAGGTGTTGTGCCGCATTTTCGCCAATTGATGTCCGTGTCTGGAGTTTAGCTGTCGATGCTCAAAATGCCATAAACTGGTAACGTTATGGACTTTTTCATTGCGACTCAATTGCGAGGATTTCTTTATGGCTGGTAATCACTTTAAGGGCAGCGATAGCGGCCGTCCTGCAGTTCCGCCGCGTCCGAACGGGGCTGGTAAGGCCGGCACGCCGGGCGGCGCTGGACAGGGCGGCTCCGGTAAGCGCGTGTCCCCGGGCGAGACGGCGATGTTTACCGCTCTGTACGAGCAGTCTCAAAAGGCAAAAAAGACCGGCCGTGCAAGAGGGAATGTCTTTGCGGGCGGTGCAACCTCCGCGTCGCAGCCGAGCGGGGCTCCTTCGGTACCTGCGAACAACGCAGGTGCTGCCAACGCCGCGAATGCCGCCGGCAACGTTAATGCCGGCAAGGCCGACAACAATACTCCCTCTGCCGGTGGCGCGGGGCTTACGGGTAACCTCGGCACGATTTACACCGGCGCCTCCGAGACAGGCACGTTCGCCCGCCTGGATGATAGCGGTACCGAGTTTGCGGGCTCGGGTTCCAAGGAAGATTATTACGATTTTGGCTTGAACTACGGTAGCGATGCTTCGTCGAGTTCGACCTCTGACGGTCTGGTCCGTCATCGCCATCGCAAGGGCGAGCGCAAAAAGCGTCACACCGGCGCCATTATTGCCGCTGTAGTCGCGATGCTTCTCGTTGCGCTTGGCGCAAGCGGCTTTATGCTGCTTAACTCGGCAAAGACCGTAAAGAGCGAAGCGAAGGAGGCTGTCGAGATCGTCGGTGGCCTTAAGGACAAGGTCACGTCGGGCGATTTTTCGACGCTGCCTGACGACGCGAAGAAGATCGATGAGCTCTGTAACAGCATGAAGGCGGAGACCTCGAGCCCGCTGTGGACGGCGGCTTCGTTTATCCCGGTGTATGGCAGCGATATCAATGCGGCCCGCACCATGATTGACGCCCTGTCCGATGTCTCGAGCAATGCGCTGGTTCCCATGGCCGATAACCTTTCGCAGGCTACGCCCGGCAAGCTGTTCCAGGACGGCATGATTAACGTGTCCGCGCTGCAGGCGGTCGCCGATTCGCTTTCCAGCAGCTCGAAGGTGTTCAAGAGCGCCAACGAGAAGGTCCAGGGCATTGGCGATACTCATATTTCCCAGGTGACCGAGCTGGTCGATAAGGCCAAGGACGGCTTTGCCACCCTCAACGGCGCGGTTGACGCGGCGGAGAAGGTCGCCCCCGTCCTTCCCCAGATGCTCGGCGCCAA
The DNA here is from genome assembly GCA_902496375.1 of uncultured Collinsella sp. Taxonomy (GTDB): domain Bacteria; phylum Actinomycetota; class Coriobacteriia; order Coriobacteriales; family Coriobacteriaceae; genus Collinsella. The sequence goes on along the minus strand of CABVAS010000210.1, from coordinate 1,614 downwards.
CGGCCAGACGCGTCATTACCTTGTGCTCGCGATGAGCAATGTCGAGATCCGCGCCTGCGGCGGTTTCCCCGGTTCTCGCGGCGTGATGTCGGTGACTGACGGTAAGCTCGAACTGGGCGATTTTGTCAAAGTCGACATGATGAAAGAGCCTTTGAGCCCGCTTCCCATCACCGATGAAGAGGCAAACTTGTTCACGACCGGATGGGGCCTGACCGGATTCAACACGCTCGGATACACGATGGGCGACGTTACGATGACGCCTGATTATCCGCGTGCGGCTCAGCTTGCCAGCGATATGCAGAAGGCCATTGTCGGAGATGACATCGACGGCGTATTTGCAGTCGATCCGGTATTTTTGCAGTATATGCTCGGCGTTGTAGGCGGCACACAGCTTCCTGACGGCACCGTCGTTGATGGAAGCAACGCCGCAAAGGTGCTGCTGCACGATATTTATTGGAATTACCCGGTAGAGGAACAGGACGCCATTTTTGCGGCGGTTGCCGGATCAGCTTTTAACAAGATCGTGGACGAACTGGGCTCCAGCGATATTACTAAGATTGCTGCCGCCATCGAAAAGGGCGCTTCCGAGGGTCGCATCCTCATGTATTCGAGAAATGATGACGAGGAAAAGGCCGCGAAGGCTCTTGGAATATCGGGCGCTCTCCAAACCGATACGTCGGAGGCTCCGATTTTGGGCGTCTATGTGAACAACTACAGCTATTCAAAGATGGATTGGTTCCTCGATAAGCGAGTCACCATCGATTCTTCGGTTGAAAATGCCGATGGCTCGACGACGTATCGAGTGACCACCTCGCTCAAAAACACGATGACCCCCCAGGAGAAGGCCGAGATGCCTGGTTATTTCCAGGGCCATAACGGCATTAGCCAGGATATTGATGATGAGGTGCTGAGGCTTTATCTCTATGCTCCTGCGGGAGGCAGCATTTCGGACATTAAGACTTCGGGCTCCGGTTCTATCGAGATGAACGAAGCGACGCACGATGGCTTGAAGGTTGCATGGGGCGGTGTCCACATGCTTCTTGGACAAGACATAAAGGTCGAGTACACGGTCACGACTTCGAAGGACTCTGGGCACAAAGAGCTTAAGGTTCGTACCACGCCAACCGCTCAAACGTTCGAATAGGATAAGTAAGATATGAAGTACTTTGGCACCGACGGCTTTCGCGGTGAGGCCAACGTTGGGCTGACGGTAGAGCACGCTTATAAGATCGGCCGCTTTGTGGGCTGGTATTACGGCGCCAACCGCGGGGCCAAGGCGCGCGTGATCGTGGGCAAGGACACGCGTCGCTCGAGCTATATGTTCGAGGCGGCGCTGGTGAGCGGCCTGGTCGCGAGCGGCGCGGACGCCTACATGCTGCACGTGATCCCGACGCCGGGCGTGGCGCATCAGACCGTGGAGGGCTGCTTCGATTGCGGCATCATGATCAGCGCGAGCCACAACCCGTTTTGCGATAACGGCATTAAGCTCGTCAATAGCGATGGCTTTAAGATGGACGAGGACGTGCTGGAGCTCATCGAGGACTACATCGATGGCAAGAGAGAGGTGCCGCTGGCAACGGGCAACCACATCGGTGCCACGGTGGACTACATGCA
>CABVAS010000209.1 GCA_902496375.1 uncultured Collinsella sp. | reverse complement strand
GGCGCGACCAGAAGGTCAGCGCCCTTTCGTTTCACGTCACCTTGTCTCAAATGCGGCCCGCTCGCTGTCGTTGCCAAAACATCGGCGCTTCCGTTGTTGGCACTTGGGGACGTTCCTTTTGTGGCACTTGGGGACGTTCCTTTTGTGGCACTTGGGGACGTTCCTTTTGTGCTGGCACTTTGGGACGCTCCTTGTCATTGGTGCAAAGCAACCTCTCCTCATTGCGCCAAGCGGCGTGTGCCGTTAAGCGGAGAGGCGTATTGTTGACCCATCGTTTGGGCATACAATGGCTATTGGTTTGCTGCGGTGAAGGCCTGTCCGCTCCGCAGCTTTTTTCTACGGTTAAAGGAGTATGTATGTCCGTTGAGGTCATGAGGTCTGTGATCGAGGCCGCCGAGGGTCGTGCGCCCGTCGACACGCTGTTTACCAATGCGCAGATTGTCGACGTATATGGCCAGCGCGTGGCGCCCGGTAGCGTTGCCGTCAAGGACGGTGTAATCGTCGGCGTGCTCTACGACGGTCGCGACGATGCCGCCGGCACCTACGAGGCGACCGAGGTCATTGACTGCCAGGGTCGCTATCTTGCCCCCGGTTTTATTGACGGACACTTGCATATTGAGTCTTCGAACATCCGCCCCGCCGAGTATGCTCGCATGGCGGCGACGCGCGGTACCACCACCGCCATTGCCGACAGCCACGAGATTGCCAATGTTGCCGGTCTCGACGGCCTACGCTTTATGATCGAGGACGGTCGCCGCGCACCCATCTCCATCAAGTACATGATGCCCTCGTGCGTGCCAGCCCTGCCAGACGAGCAGGCCGGTGCCGTCATCACCGCTGCCGATATGCAGGCGTTTTTTGCCGAGCATCCGGGCGATGTCTTTGGTCTGGGCGAGATGATGAACCTGCCGGGCGTCTTTATGGCCGATCCCGAGACCTGCGCTCGCATTGACGCTGCCAATCAGACGCCGTCCAAACAGGTCGACGGCCATGCTCCGCTTGTTGCCGGCAAGGATCTCAACGCCTATGCCGCAGCGGGTATTATCGCCGACCACGAGTCGACGATTCCCGAGGAAGCGCTCGACAAGCTATCCCGCGGCATGTATGTCATGCTGCGCGAGGGCACCTGCAGCCATGACCTTGCCAACCTGTCGCCTATGCTGCTGGAAAACCCCGCCCGTGCTCGCCGTTGCTGCTTTGCGACCGACGACCGCGCTCCCTCCGACGCGCTTTCGACCGGCATGATCGACAACGCCTGCCGCGTGGCCATCGAGGCCGGTATCGACCCCGTGGTCGCCATCTCTATGGCGTCCCTGTCCACGGCCGAGGCGTTTGGCCTGGACCACGGTTGCCGCGACCCGCACGAACTGCGTGGCGCCATCGCCCCGGGCAAGCGTGCCGACCTGCTGGTGCTCAACGACCTGACGTTTGCCACGGCTCCGCATCGCGTATATGCCGCCGGTGCTCTGGTGGCGCAGGACGGCACCTTTGTGGGCGAGATTGCACCCGAGATGGCCGAGGTTGCGGCCCTTGCCGATGAGCTGCGTGCTTCCGTTAAACTTCCGAAGCTTTCGCTCGACGTGTTCGATTATGCCTTTAAGCCGGGCGAGGCCGTTATCGATGTCATCCCAGGTATGGCTATCACGGGTATGGCCCGCCCCGAGAGTGCCGAGGACTTGCGTCGCATTATGCTGATTGAGCGCCATGGCCGCGGCGTGTCGCTGCAGGCCGAGGGCGCCGATGGCGACGGTCCCGCCGGCATGGGGCTCGTCGGCAAGCATATCGGTCGCGGCTGGGTGCGCGGTTTCACCATCACGGGCGGTGCCATTGCCTCCACGATCGGCCACGACTCGCACAACGTGTGCGTGGTGGGCGACAATGCGGCGGATATGATGGCTGCCGTTGAGGCCGTGGGCCAGGGCGGCCACGTGCTGGTGCGCAACGGCGAGGTCGTGGCGCGCATTCCGCTGGCGCTCGGTGGCCTTATGAGCGAGGGCACGGCCGAGGACGTTGCCGCGCAGCACGACGACTTTATGGTCAAGGCGCGCGCCATGGGTATTGAGCCGCCGCTCGACCCCATCATGGGCATCATCTTCCTGCCCCTGCCGGTCATCCCGACGCTCCGCATCCGCCCCGAGGGCATGTTCGACGTTACAACCTTCACCTACGCCGACTAGTCATCGGGGACGTTCTTAAACGACTAGTCATCGGGGACACTCTTTGGCGGGCTGCCTGACGTCGCGACCGTAGGACCTCTGACGCGCGTGAGCTATTTGCTAGGTCCTTGTAACGTTTGCGCCCGCGGAGTCTTACCTGAGCTCCCTTTGGGTACGTTGGAATTGGATACACGTTCGATTCCAACAAGCCCGAAGGGAGCTTTTCCATGTTTAAACTGATTGCATCCGATATGGACGGCACGTTGCTTGACGAAAACAGCCAGGTGCCTCCCGAGACCTACGAACTGATTCTGGCGCTACACGAGCATGGCGTGCATTTTGCCGCATCGTCAGGTCGCCGCTACGATCGCCTGTGCGAGTTCTTTGCGCCCGTTCGCGACAAGATGGACTTTGTCGCCGCTAACGGTGCCCAGGTCTACGCCGACGGCAAAATGGTAGACCGTGAGGTGTATTCGCACCTGGCGATTCGAAAGCTCGCCCAAGCAGTCGCGACGTTTCCCAATCTGCATCTTGCGCTCTTTGACCGAACCAAGTCCTTCCTGCTCGATGACGAGTGCAAGTTCGTGCGTGAGGTCGATAAGGACCTTCCCAATGCCGAGCGTATTTGGGAGCTGCCCGATCCGGGCGTAAATATCATCAAGGCGAGTATCTTTTGCGATGACGGTGTCGTTATGGACAGCGCCTACGTGCTACAGCGCGAACTTGGTCAGCTCTTTACTTTTGCGCCTTCGGGCAACGCGTGGATCGATGCTATGCAGCCCGGTGTGTCGAAGGCCTCGGGCATCGCGCAGCTCGCGGAACACTACGGCATTGGACGCGACGAGGTCATGGCGTTTGGCGACTCGATGAACGACTACGAGATCATTCGCTTTGTCGGCACGGGCTGCGCGATGGAAAACGCGCGCCCCGCGCTCAAATCTATAGA
>CABVAS010000208.1 GCA_902496375.1 uncultured Collinsella sp. | reverse complement strand
CGAGGCCCAGGCCCGCGCCGCACTCAACAAAAAGCTCAAGGGCGTGCGCAACCAGCTCAAGAAGATCGAGACGGAACTCGATAAAAAACGCGCCCGCTATGACGAGCTTATGGAATTGATGGCAAGCGAAGAGCTTTATGCCGATCAGGACAAGTTCAACGCCGCGCTGGGGGAATATAACGGCCTTAAGCAAGAGCTGCCCAAGCTCGAGGACGAATGGCTGGAGCTTTCCACCCAGATCGAAGAGGAGACCGCGCGTGAACTCTCGTAAGGCCGCTGCCGTGGCGATGAGCATCATCGCCATCGCATGCCGCATCTGCGGCATCTTTATGAGCGCGATGACCGTGCTGCTGTGCTTTAGCGGCCTCACCGCCAAGCTGCAGATCGTCGGCTTTGTCGTCGAGCTCTCGCGCGCGCTGCCGAGCGCCATCGCCGGCTATGGCGTCATCACGTCGCCCTTTGGCGGCGTGTTCCGTCTGGATTACGCCATCGTAGCCGTCATTTTGTTTGTGGCCGATTACCTGCTCACGCGCGCCTCGCGCCGCGTCCGCTAGGGGAGCGACATGTCCAGCAGCTACCTCATGAACCTGCTCGCCAGCGCTGTCGCCGTCATCGTGGGCATCGTGATCCACGAGAGCGCGCACGCCGCCGCGGCTTGGGCGCTCGGCGACAAGACGGCCCGTTCGCGCGGGCGCGTCTCGCTCAACCCGCTCAACCATATCGACCCGTTTGGCACTATCATCCTGCCGCTGCTTATGCTTGCCGCCGGCGGTCCAGTATTCGCCTTCGCCAAGCCCGTGCCCGTCTACCTCAACAACCTCAAGCACCCCAAGCGCGATGAGGTCCTGGTGAGCGCGGCCGGCCCTGCATCGAACATCGCACTCGCGTGCCTTACCGCAGCCCTCATGCGACTAGCATACGGCAGCCTGTACGCCAGCATGTCCTTTGCCTTGGCGTCACAGATCATGAACTTCGGCGCCACGTTTATCGTGGTCAACCTCTCGCTCGCGTTCTTTAACCTCATCCCGATCCCGCCGCTCGACGGCTCGTCGATCATCGTGCCCTTCCTCAAGGGCAAGGCACTCAACAACTATTACCGTCTGCAGCAATACGCTATGCCCATCCTCATCCTAGTGCTGTACCTGCTGCCCATGTGGACCGGCATCGACGTGATCGGACGGTATTTCGACGTTACCGTGTATCCGCTGGCGGACCATCTGCTCAACTTCGCAATCGCCGGCATCTAGGGTAAACTTACAGGTCGACCGTGCAAAACGGTCGCAACATGCACCCAAACCGCGCCGCGAAGGCGCCGTCAAAGGAGGTCGAAAATGTCGTATCGCGTGTCGACGCAGGTCTACAGCGGACCGTTCGACCTGCTCCTGCAGCTGGTAACCCGCCAAAAAGTAGATATCGGCGCCATCTCCATAAGCGAGGTGGCCGAGCAATACCTGGCCGAGGCCGAGCGCATCGAGGCGCTGGACCTGGACGTGGCGAGCGACTTTTTGCTGGTTGCGGCGACCCTTTTGGACATCAAGGCCGCCTCGCTGGTGCCGCAGGAGACTCCCAGCAAAACCGTCGACGATGACGAGGACGACGAAGACCTCGAAGAACTCAGCGCGCTCGACGGCGATGCCCTGCGCGAGGTCCTGATCCAGCGCCTGATCGCCTACAAGCAGTTTAAGGGTGCGGCTGCGGCCCTTGGCGCGCGGATGCAGGCCGAGAGCCGCATGCATCCGCGCGTGGCCGGCCCCGACCCCGAGTTTTTGGGGCTTATGCCCGACTACCTGGCCGGCATTACCCTGCGCGGCCTGGCCGTCATCTGCGCCGACCTGGACGGCAAGCGCCAGACCTTCCTGCTGGAGGCCGAGCATGTGGCGCCGCATCGCGTACCGCTCGACCTGACCGTGGCCTCGGTCGACCGCTTTACCACGGCGCACCAAACCTGCACCTTCCGTGAACTGCTGGACGGCGACGCCACCACCGAGCAGCTCGTCGTCACCTTCCTGGCCATGCTTGAGCTTGCCAAGCGCGGCTCGCTCACGCTGAGCCAGGACGAGATCTTTGGAACCATCCGCATCAACCGCGTCGAGGGCGCCGAGGCATACGTTCCCGGCGAGGGCCCCGAACTCACCGAATAGGAGCCGCAACCATGTCAACCCTTTCCACGCTGGAGGCAAACAGCCTCAAAGGCGCCCTCGAAGCGCTGCTGCTGGTGTCGAGCGACCCGGTGAGTGCGCCCGCGCTGGCCGGCGCACTGGATATCGCCCCCGGCGAGTGCGCGTCGCTGCTCGCCGAGCTCAAGGTTGAGTACGAAGAGGCCAACCGCGGCTTTCAGCTGCGCGAGGTCGCCGGCGGCTGGCGCTTGTTTACGCACCCAGCCTACCACGATGTGGTCGAGGCCTATGTGTTGAGCTGGGATACGCAAAAGCTGTCGCAGGCGGCGCTCGAAACCTTGGCCGTCATCGTATACCACCAACCCGTGACGCGCGAGGTAGTCAAGGGCATCCGTGGCGTCAATTCTGACGGCGTCATCGCGTCGCTCGTCGACAAGGGTCTGGTGCGCGAGCTCGGCCGCGACCCCCAGCGCGGTCAGGCCATCATCTACGGCACGACCAACGCCTTCTTGGAAAAGTTCGGCCTGCGTTCCACCCGCGACCTGCCCGATCTGGAGCAGTTTGCCCCCGACGAGCAGTCGCGCCAGTTTATCCGCGAGCGCCTGAGCGGCCGCAGTATTCAGTCCACGCTCGAGGAGCAGGCCGAGGACCTAGACGAAGAGCGCGAACTGCTCGATACCGATGTTGAAGATGTTGAGGCAGTCGAGGACTTGGAGACTCTGGTCGTCGACGTGACCTCGGAGGATTTGCATGACGAGGACTAACGAAGTAGGGGAGACGCGCGCCATGGGCAACGCAGTACCCGTAACCGACGCCCAGCCCGTCTATCCGCACACCATGCGCCTGCAGCGCTTTTTGGCGCGCGCGGGCGTGGCGAGCCGCCGCGGCTCGGAGGACCTGATGACCGCCGGCCGCGTGACCGTCAACGGCCAGGTCGCGACCGAGCTGGGCACCAAGGTCGATGTCGACCGCGACCACATCGAGGTCGACGGCATGCCCGTCAAGCTCAACCAGGGCGCCGTGTACCTG
>CABVAS010000207.1 GCA_902496375.1 uncultured Collinsella sp. | reverse complement strand
CGGGCGGCCGAGCCATGCCATGAACCTGCTGTGCATTCCCAGTTGCCTGGGCGTCGAGGTCGCAGGTCAGATTCTGGCGGGCGGCGCCGACAAGTGCGTCGAGGCCGGCTGCTCCATCGCGGGCGGCCACACCATCAACGACGACGAGCCCAAGTACGGCCTGTCCGTGAGCGGTTTTGTGCCGCTCGATCGCATGCTCGCCAACAGCGGCGCACGCGTGGGCGATGCGTTGCTGCTGACCAAGGCGGTTGGCTCGGGCATCATCACCACGGCCATTAAGGGCGAGCTCATCGAGCAGGACGAGGCCGCAGCCATGTTTGACTCGATGCGCACCCTCAACGAGGCGCCGATTCGTCTGGCCGAGGGACTTGAGCTTCACGGCTGCACCGATGTCACGGGCTTTGGCCTGATCGGGCATGCGTGCGAGATGGCCGAGGGCTCGGGCGTGCAGGTTGAGCTTGCGTCGGGGGCGGTGCCGCTCTTTGACCAGGTGCTCGACATGGCGCGTCTGGGCATTATCCCCGCGGGCTCCTACCGCAACCAGGACTTCTTTGACCCGCGTGTGGCGGCCGACCAAGACCTGGAGCCGGGCATGTTGGATGCGCTGTACGATCCGCAGACCTCGGGTGGTTTGCTCATCGCGGCGCCCGCGAGGGATGTGGATGAGCTTGCGCGTCGCCTGCATGCCGAGGGGCGCATCGCGGCCGTTGTCGGGCGCGTGTGCGAGGCGGAGCCGGGCGGTCCTGCCGTCCGCGTTGTCCGTTAACGACACGTTTATTGAGTTATGTACCGTTCTAAAACGATTTATTCGAAAGGAAAAGCTATGTCTACCAAGATTGAAGTCAATGCCATGGGCGATGCCTGCCCGCTGCCCGTCGTCAAGACGCTCAAAGCCCTGAAGCAGCTCGATGGCGAGGGCGCCGTCGTGACCTCGGTCGACAACGAGACCGCCGTCAAGAACATCTCCAAGATGGCGCAGGAAAAGGGCTGCACAGCCTCGGTCGAGAAGGTTGCGGATGCCGAGTGGCACGTGACCGTAGCGACCTCTGGCGCCGTTGCCGTGGCCGATCCCGAGCAGGATGGCGCTGCCTTCTGTGATGCCAGCGCCGGCAAGGGCAAGCTCGTCATTTCCGTTTACACCGACTGCATGGGCCGCGGCGACGACGAGCTGGGCCACAAGCTCATGAAGGCCTTCATCTTTGCCGTGACGCAGCAGGAGGAGCTGCCCGCGACCATGCTGTTCTACAACGGCGGCGCCAAGCTCACCGTCGAGGGCTCTCCGGTGCTCGATGACCTGAAGGGTCTGGCGGAGCAGGGTGTCGAGATTCTCACCTGCGGTACCTGCCTGGACCACTATGGCATTAAAGACCAGCTTGCGGTGGGCGAGGTCACCAACATGTACGTGATCGTGGAGAAGATGGAGCAGGCCGTGCGCGTCGTGCGCCCGTAGCGTATTGGTTGGAGTTGCCATGAGGGAGAAGCGCCCGGCGCTTGTCATCACGTTTCCCACCACGGCGGCCGCCATGGGGTGCGAGACCCTATGCATCGAGCGCGGCCTTCCCGGGCGAACGATTCCCGTGCCCGGGGAGGTCGCTGCCGGCTGCGGTTTGGCGTGGAAGGCGTTGCCTGCCGATGAGGAGCTGCTGCGCGGCGAACTCGCCGCGGCGGGCGTTCCTACCGAGGGCTTTACCGTGATTGATATGTGGGAGGTCGTGCGATGATCTACCTGGATAACGCGGCGACGACCATGCACAAGCCGCAAACGGTCATCGATGCCGTGACGCAGGCGATGTGCTCGCTCGGCAATGCCGGGCGCGGCGCCACGTCGGGTGCGCTCGACGCGGCTCGTACGATTCACGCTTGCCGTGCCAAGCTCGCGCGCCTTTTGGGTTGCCCGAGGGCAGACCATGTGTGCTTTACGCCCAACTCCACGGCGGCGCTTAACACCGCCATCAACGGGGTGGTGTGCCCCGGTGACCGCGTGGTCACGACGGTGCTCGAGCACAACTCCGTGCTGCGTCCGCTCAACCGTTTGGCGGCAGAGCAGGGTGTTACCGTTGAGTATGCGGGCTGCGACGCGAACGGCGTGCTCGACTATGACGATCTCGAGCGGTTGGTCACGCCGGGTACGCGTGCCGTGGTGGTGACGCACGCCTCCAATGTGACCGGCAACGCGGTCGACATTGCACGCGTAGCTGCCATGGCCCATGCGGCCGGTGCGCCCGTGATCGTCGATGCCTCGCAGTCTGCCGGCACGGCGCATATCGATATGCAGGCCATGGGGCTCGACGTGGTGTGCTTTACCGGCCACAAGGGGCTCATGGGTCCGCAGGGGACCGGCGGGCTGGCCGTGGCGGAGGGCATTGACGTGGCTCCGTGGGCCATGGGCGGCACGGGCGTGCACAGCTTCGATGCGTTGCAGCCGCTTGAGTGGCCCACGCGCCTTGAGGCGGGCACGCTCAACGGTCACGGCATCGCGGGCCTTTCCGCAGGTCTCGACTTTATCGAGGCGCAAGGCGGGGTCGAGGCGATTGCGGCACACGAGCGAGCACTGGCGGATCGCTTCCTTGCCGGTGTGCGCGAGATTCCGGGGATTAAGCTCTATGGTGCCTTTGGCCAACCGACGCGCTCGGCGATCGTCTCGCTCAACGTGGGCGATATCGACTCTGCCGAGATCTCGGATGCACTCATGCAAGGGTGGGGGATTGCGACGCGCCCCGGCGCCCATTGCGCCCCGCTCATGCACCGTGCGCTGGGGACCGAGCGTCAGGGTGTCGTTCGCTTCTCGTTTGGGTATTTCAACACGGACGAGGAAGTCGACACCGCGATTGACGCTTTGCGCGATTTAGCCTGCTAGAGCGTATATACTTGCGGGACGGGTCTTTTGCCCGTCCCGTTTTTGTTTCGACCCGAAAGGTGTGTCTATGGCCTCATCCGCCTCGCGTGGTCTGCGCTCCGACCATGTCGTTACCGTCGGCATCGCCCTGTTCTCGATGCTCTTTGGCGCCGGCAACCTTATCATTCCGCCGCTGCTGGCGCTGCAAGCAGGTTCAGCCACGCCGGTCGCCATGTTCGGCTTTCTGATTGCCGCTATCGGTTTGCCCGTCATGGGATTTATCGCCGTCGCGCTCGCCGGCACGGCCCGCGAGCTGGCCGGCCGCGTGCATCCCAAGTTTGGTGAATTCTTCGTTGCGGCGGTCTATCTGGCCATCGGTCCGTG
>CABVAS010000206.1 GCA_902496375.1 uncultured Collinsella sp. | reverse complement strand
GGCAAGAAGTTCGCGCCCCAAATCCATAGCAGCCTCGGCTGTAGAAAACGTCCCGGAAGGCATACCCGCCTCGGATACAAAGAGGGCTTGCGACAGGGCCGCGATCACGCGATTGCGACGCGGAAAGGCAAACTTGCGCGGACCCATGCCCCACGGAGAGATCGACACGACCGCGCCGCCCGTATCGAGCGTGCGCGTAATAAGCCCCGCGCTCGAACGCGGGTAGACCACGTCGGCGCCCGTCCCCAGCACCACGACGTGTTTGCCGCCGGCGTTGACCGCAGCCCAACCCGAGGCCTGGTCACAACCGACTGCACCGCCCGAAACTACCGTCACTCCCGCCTCAACCGCCACCTTCGCCGCAAGCTCTGCCACGGCAAGACCATACGGCGAGGCCTTTCGCGCACCGATGATGGAGAGCGCAGGCGTCGAAAGCGCCTCGGGGTTGCCGCGCACATAGAGCGTCTGAGGTACATCAGAAAGCTCCAAAACGGTCTCGGGATACAACGCGTCACCTGGATGCAGCTCGAAGGTCCCCTCGGCCATCATTGGTCCCTCCTTCCCTGGTACATCGCCGCCTCGAGCACGTGGTCCTGCGTCACTTGCTCGCTCTCGGCGACATCTGCGATCGTGCGCGCAATGCGAACCAGGCGCACGATGCCACGCCCTGTGAGATGTGTGCGTTTGGACAGACCGAGTACGCATTTCTCGGCAGCATCATCGAGCTCAAAGGTCGAAACGACACCGTCAATGGACCGCGTCTCGTCATCCTCGGCCTCGGCATCCGCATCGTCCATACGGGATTCGCGCCAAGCGCGAAAGGCGCGACCGCGCACAACGTAGTCACGTAACTTGGCCGACGACATACCCTCCGCGCCCTCGATAATCACCTGGGGGTCGGGACGGGTTACATCGATCATCATGTCGATACGGTCGGCCAAAGGACCGCGCAGCTTTGCCCGATAGCGCTCCACCATCGATGCCGAGCAGCGGCACGGCACCTCACGGTCGCCCAAAAAACCGCAGGGGCAGGGATTGCTCGCAGCAAGCAGCTGAAAGCGCGACGGGAAGGTAAAGGCCCCGTCGACGCGTACGATCCTGACGTAGCCGCGTTCGATGGGCTGACGCAGCGACTGCAGCACACCCGTGGGAAACTCGGCAAGCTCGTCCAAAAAGAGCACGCCGCCATGAGCCAGGCTGATCTCACCCGGATGCACCGGGCGCCCTCCGCCAATAAGGCCCGCTGTCGAAATGCTGTGATGGGGGCTTCGAAACGGCCGATGACCTGCCAATAAGCCATCGATGCTCTCGCCCAAGACCGAATGGATGCACAGCGCCTCCTGCTGGTCCTCAACAGAAAGCTCAGGCAGGATGCCGGTCATACGGCGCGCAAGCATCGTCTTGCCCGATCCCGGGGACCCGATCATAAGCAAACCGAGCTCACCCGCTGCCGCCAGTGCCATGCCGCGTTTGGCAACCTCCTGCCCCAGCACGTCGGCATAGTCGAGTTCGGGCTCAAAAGTAGCCTCCACACCCTCGGAATCCAGATAATGCCGCGCGGCATCGCCCATACCATGAGCAAGCTGAGACAAATGATCTATGAATCCGCAATCCACGCCCGCGAGTGGCACATGCTGGTCTGATCTGCCGGCGATAAAAGACAGCCCCATGTCGCGAGCCAGCAGCTGAAACGCCACCTCGCCCTTGACAGGAAGCACCGTACCGTCCAAGCCAAGCTCACCGGCGATAAGACAACGATCGAGGTTGTCGCGGGGAATCTGACCATCGGCCGCCAATACCGCGATGGCGATGGGAAGATCAAAGCCGCTACCGGTCTTGCGAATATCGCCAGGTGCAAGATTGACCGTAATGCCCGAGCGTGGGATCTCGAACCCGGCGGAGCGCATCGCACAGCGAATGCGACCACGCGACTCCATCACCTCCATACTCGGGATGCCGAGCATCTGAATGCCCGGAACGCCGCCGGCAAGCGAGACCTCGACCGTGACGTGAATCGCCTCGACGCCGCGGATGCAGGCCGCGTGAACGGCAAACGTCTCGAACGCCATCACGACACCTGCCAATCGAACGCGTTGTACTGATGCTCGATCTCGGCGATATGCCCGCCGCGAATGGTGACACCCACGGCATCGAAGCGAATCGCCTTGAGCGGATAATGCTCCATGAGATAGCAACTTGCGATGCGGCGGTAGCGGCGTTGCTTTTGGGCGTCCACGGCCTCCTCGGGAAAGACCCGCGTGGTGCAATCCAGGGCGACGCGTCTGGTCTTGACCTCGGCCATCACCACGACATCGTCGAGCTCATCAAGCAGCACCAGATCGGCCTCGCCCTCGGTGCAACGATAACCCTGCTCCAGCAAGGTGTAGCCGCGCTCGTTAAAGTAGTCGATGGTGATCAGCTCGCCCAGCATACCCAGCTCGCGGGGGCTAAGCCCCTTGATAAACTCGGGCGTCATCGCCCCGCAGTCGAGCTCACCGTTTTCCCAACGCTCCTTGAGCTGCTGTGTCTTGCTCTTTTTGCTTGCGGCACTCATGGGGTCTCCTTTCCCGCACACTGCATTGCCCCGATGATGAGGGCACCTTTCATGCGGGTAAGTACCGGAAGCAAACCAAAAGCTGACCAAATGCCGACAAAAAACGGGCCGTACGCAGCAATGTTGTTGCATACGGCCCGCTATCAGCAGGTTTATAAAACCCCAGGGGTCCCTGTCTCCACAATTGACCTAGAAAAGGCGCTCAGTCTGCAGAAAGTTTCCGCAAAAGCTCACGCGGTGCAGCGGGCAAAGTCCATGTTTGCGAATGGCCTCGATATGCTCGGGGCTCGCATAGCCCTTCGACTCGGCTAGATGATACTCGGGGTACTCGGCGTCGTACTCGACCATCATCTCGTCACGCGTGACCTTGGCCATGATGGACGCCGCGGCGATACAGGCGATTTTGGCATCGCCCTTCACCACGTCGCGCTCGTTGGGAACGGCGCCCAAGGGGTTACCGTCCATAAGCACGCAATCGGGCTCGAGCCCCGTATCGGCCACGGCGCCCGCAACGGCGGTACGGATGGCGCGGGCCATGCCCATATCGTCGATATCCGCAGGCGCGATATGGCAAAAACCGATCGCCGTCGCCACCTCGGCAATCTTCACCGAGAGCAACTCGCGGCGCGCGGGCGTGAGCTTTTTGGAATCGTTGATACCCCAGACGCGCGGCTCCATAGGA
>CABVAS010000205.1 GCA_902496375.1 uncultured Collinsella sp. | reverse complement strand
AAGGCGATTATCGCGTAGGTAGATTTTTGGCACCCTATTGCTTACTGAAAATTAAACAATTGCTTAAAACAAAAAAGGTCAGGCACTAGGTGCCTGACCTGCAAACTTCTGGTCGGGACGACTGGATTCGAACCAGCGACCCCTTGACCCCCAGTCAAGTGCGCTACCAAGCTGCGCCACGTCCCGAAGCTTTTGTTCGTTGCTCTGCTCTTGCTCGCAACAGGGAGTATATTAACCCGAAACTTTCCCTTTGTGCAAGAACTTTTTTACAAATTTTGAAGCAAGTTCAAAATTGTATCTGCGAGCTGGGGTTTTGTTAGCACGGGAAGTTCTTGCGTGCCCGTTGTGCTTACGATCCAGGCCTTGTTAGTGTCGGTTCCAAAGCCCGAATCGGCGCGTGAGACATCGTTAGCGATAATGGCATCACAACCCTTGCGGGCGAGCTTACGCTGCGCGTACTCCACGACGTTATCGGTCTCGGCCGCAAAGCCGATTACGCGCCGCACTCCCTTTTGACGCGAAAGCTCAGCCAAGATGTCAACGGTCTCGACCAGTTCAATGCAATCCAAACGCTCGTTGGACTTTTTGAGTTTATGGTCGGCTGGAGCGGCGGGTGTGTAGTCAGCGACGGCAGCCGCACAAATGGCCGCATCGGCCGTCTGAAAGGCGCTCAGAGCCGCCTGCAGCATCTCTGTGGCGGTTTGCACACGCACGCACTCCACGCCGCGGGGAACATCAAGCGATGTCGGTCCCAGCACAAGCGTGACCTCGGCACCGCGGCGAGTGGCCTCCCCCGCCAGGGCGATGCCCATCTTGCCCGACGACCGGTTGCCAATAAAGCGCACGGGATCGATCGGCTCGTGCGTGGGGCCGGCGGTGATTACGATGCGCTTGCCCGCAAGGTCCTGGGGCGTGGGATTGAGCACCTCGCAGACAGCCTCGACGATGTCCTCGGGCTCGCTCATACGTCCCGTGTCCACGTCGCCGCAGGCAAGGTAGCCGCTGCCGGGTCCCACCACATGCACGCCGCGGTCGCGCAGCGTGGCCATGTTGGCCTGCGTCGCCGGCGCCTTCCACATGCCGTTGTTCATAGCGGGTGCGATCACGATGGGTCGCGGCGTCGCAAGCAGCGTGGTGGAGATGAGGTCATCGGCGACGCCGTTGGCCATCTTGGCGATGATATTGGCCGTCGCGGGCGCCACGACCACCAGATCGGGCTCCTGCGCCAGCGAAATGTGGTGGATGGGGTCGGAGGGATCGTCGAATAGGCCCACCGCGACCGGCTCATTGGTGAGTGCGCGGAAGGTGAGCGGGCCCACAAACTCGGTGGCATGCTCGCTCATAACGACCTTGACGCGCGCGCCGCGCTTTTGCAGCAGGCGCACGATATTGCACGACTTATAGGCGGCGATCCCGCCGGTAATGCCCAGCAGGATCGTTTTTCCCTCAAGTTGCATTGAATTGTTGGGTGCCGCCGTCATCGCTAGGCTTCCTTGCTCGGGAGTACCAGGAGGCGGTGGCAGTACGGGCAGTGCGTAATCTCGCTACCGTCGTGGTTGAGGTCGCTCATGGACGATGCCTGCAGCGCGGTGTGGCAGACCGTGGGGATGTTGCCCTGGATGGTCTCGACGGCCAGGCCACGGAACTGCTTGAGCAGACGCTCGTAGTCGGTGAGCACGTCGGCCGGCAGCGTAGCGGCAAGCGCGGTGCGTTCCTTCGTGGCGGCGTCAATCCGAGCCTGCAGGTCGGCAGCCTTGGCGCGGGCGGCCTTGGTATCGGCCTTCACGCCCTCCTCGAACTTGGCGATGATTGCCTGCGCGCGGGCCTCGCGGTCGAGCGCCTCCTTATGGGCGACAACGACGTCCTTGCGGGTGTGCTCAATCTTGTCCAGACGCTTGGCCAGGGTGGCGAGTTCATTCTCCAGGTCCTGAACCTCGCGGTAGTCGGAGCCGTCGACATGGCGCTTCTTGGCAGCCTCGATGGCGTTGTTGGTCTGAATCTCGGTGGTGTTGAGATCGTCGAGCTCGATGTCCAGATCCTTGCGCTGGGCGTAGAGCTTGGTCATCTCGGACTTGAGCTTCACATAGGTCTTGCGCTTGGAAGCGAGCTCCTTGAGCTCCGGCATATTGGCAAGTTCGCTCTTGTTGCGGGCGAGCTCCAAATCGATCTGTTGCAGCTTGAGTAGCGTAGCGCCGGCGCTCATAAGTTCTCTCCTTTTGTCACAGTCCACCATTGGCAAGGGTTCAATATTTTAATCGCATGACGGGGGTTGACCCCGGCGTCAACTGCAGAGTTCATCAATATATCAACGAACGGCTCCTCGGAGCGGTCGTGGCCGAGCAAGATCACCGGCAGCCCGCGCAAGGCAAGGTCTTGCGCCACGTGGTAGCCCGCCTCGCCCGTTACGACAACATCTGCGCCTGCGGCGATGGCGAGCTCTCCAAAGTCGCCCAGGGAGCCGCCCAAAATGGCGACGGTGCGGCTCGGGCGATCGGCTTCGCCCCACACACGCGGGTCGCTGCCGAAGGCCGTGGCAGCACGGGTGGCAAGATCGCGCAGCGTGCACGGGTCGTTGAGCGTTGCAAGCGCGCCCAGACCGGTTGCCTCGGGGTCGTCCACGTGCTCCAGTGAGCTCATGGGTGCGGCACCCAGCAGCTCGCTCAGGCAGACACGGGCTTCGTGCGAGCGGTCCAGGTTGGTGTGGAGCGATATGATGCTCACGCCGCAACGGGCCGCCTCATAGAGTGCCGCGCTGCACTGGGGGCGAGTGGCATCCGCCGGGCAAAACGCCTCGGGCGCCTTGATGTAGATAGGATGATGCGTCAACAACACGTTGGCACCGGCCTCCTGGGCGCGGTGCACGTTGGCTTCGGTCGCATCGAGTGCGCAGGCAACACCGGTAATCTCCGCGGCAGGGTCGCCGACGGAGAGTCCTACATGATCCCAGCCCTCGGCGTCCGCCTTGGGATAGCGCGCCAGCAGCGCACGTTCAAGCTCGGCGACGATCATGCGGCACCTACGATC
The DNA here is from genome assembly GCA_902496375.1 of uncultured Collinsella sp. Lineage (GTDB taxonomy): Bacteria > Actinomycetota > Coriobacteriia > Coriobacteriales > Coriobacteriaceae > Collinsella. The sequence goes on along the minus strand of CABVAS010000205.1, from coordinate 236 downwards.
GAGAGCAGCGTCTGGGCAAACTCATCCAGGTCGGCAGGGTTCACGCGGTCATCGAAGGAGATGCGCAGTGCACCCAGCGCCTGTTCGCGGCCAATACCCATGGCGCTGAGCACATGGCTGGGGTCCATGCTGCCGCTCGAGCACGCCGAGCCGGCCGAAACCTCAAAGCCGGCGGCGTCGAGCTTGATGATGAGCTCCTCGGAGTCCATGCCGTCGACGTAGATCGAAACCATACC
>CABVAS010000204.1 GCA_902496375.1 uncultured Collinsella sp. | reverse complement strand
ATAGCCGCTGCTAAAGTCTTTAGGGAGATTGGGCCTGAGCGTATTGCCGAAATACTGCTCATCAGTAGGCTGCTGGCCCTTGGCCTCGGCATCAACCTCAAGCTGCGGCTCAGCAGGCTTCTGTTCGCGAGCCGCCGGCTCAACGGCCTTCTCGGCCTTCTTGTCCTGAGTGGTCGAAGCCGGCTCGCTCTTCTCCTGATGCCTTACGGGATACGCGCGCCCCGCAAAACCACGTCCGGGACGGCATGAACCCGGAGCCTTCTTGACCGGTTCATCGGACGCGTCAGCAGCCTCGACGGAATCCTGGACCTCGCATGCAATACCTCGCTGCTCGGCCTTAAAGTGGGCACCGCGGCGACGCTTGGGCTCCTGGATCTCAGCATGCTCTTGAGTGCGAGTCGGCTCCTGCATCCCGACGGACTTTTCCTCGACGGCCTCAGCATCCGTCTCACCCTTTTGAGCAACGGCGCGACGGAAGCGCTCCTGCTGGGCGCGGCGCTGCGCATCGCGCTTGCCACCCCCGCCAAAACCGCCGCGTCCTGCCTTGGCCGTAAAGGCACGCACGACGTTCTCATCGAGCAACTCATCGGTATCGACATGCTCACGCGGAGCAGCTTCTTCCACAGCAGGCACGTCAGCGGAATCCTCGACGACAAAATCTTCGACGGACTCGGCAGGCTGCTCCTGGGCATCGCGGATCTCGACATTGATGGTATAGAACGCCGGGCGCCCGTTAATGCCGCTGCCCTCGATCTTGGTCACGATATTTGCCGCGATAAGCTCATCGCGCATCGCCTTGGTGTCGCATTCCTTATCGACGGAGCGGAAAATCTGCGCCAGCGCGCTCGACTTAATCTTGAGCGCCTTGCGGCAGAGCAGGTCGTAGGCAACCAGCTTGGCGCGCTCGGCAGAAAGCGATGTCTGGCTGCTCAGACGCTCAGCCAGAGCATCGACATTGTTTTGATTATCGGAATATACCGTCTTGGCCACGGGGCCCCTTTCATATGCACACATATACGTCCATATGGTACAACGCACGAGCCTATCCACGCAAAACATCTGCGAGAACGCCCTTGCACCACCTGTTCTCACAAGAAAAAAGACCGGGTCCGCTTGATTGCGGACCCGGTCTTTCCGAGTCAAATAGATGGGAGATTCAACCCGTCCGACCGACTAGGCCTTGGCGGCCTCGGCGTCGGCAGGAGCTTCAGCGGCAGCGGCGCGACCGTACTCGGCCTTGCCCATCTCGGACCACTCGGGCTCCTCGTCGGGCATGGAGCCGGCCTCCTTGCCGAAGAACTCCTTGAGGCAGTTGACGGCGACGATGAGGCCCAGGACCATCAGCAGGACGGCGAAGACAAGCTGCAAGCCCTTGGTGGCGGCGACGGAGACGGCGGCCGTGGTGGCGGTAGCCGGGATGGTGCCGAAGAAGCCGTAAGCCTGGACAGCGGTCATGCAGCCCATGGCGCTCTGGACCAGCGAGGTGAAGGTGCAGCAGAGCAGGAAGGCGACGGGCACGTAGAGCATCCAGCCCTTGCGGCCGGTGCACTTGCAGAACACGGCGAGGGTGATCATGGTCATGCCGCCGAGCAGCTGGTTGGAAGCACCAAAGAGCGGCCAGATGTTGGCATAGCCGCCAAAGGCGAGGGCGAGACCGGGAAGCAGGGTGACGACCGTGGCGAACCAGGGGTTGCCGAGAACCTTCATGTAGCCGGCCTTGGACTCGATGGCCAGGGCGTCGTTGGTCTGGGCAAAGAACTCGGAGAACGAGGTGCGGGCGATGCGGGCGACGGCATCGAGCGAGGTCAGGGCCAGAGCGGAGACGTTCATGGTCATGAAGACGGTAGCGAGCGTGCCGTCAACACCGAAGGCCTGCATACCGCGGGAGATGCCAGCGGCGAAGATCTGGAACGGGGTGGAAGCGACGCCGGCGTTGAGGGCACCGGTGCCGGCGGTGTTCATATCGGAGAACATGATGCCGGCGACGATGATGGCAAGGATGCCAACGAAGGACTCGACGATCATGGCGCCATAACCGACCTTGACGGCGTCCTGCTCCTTCTCGACCTGCTTGGAGGAGGTACCAGAAGAAACGAGGCTGTGGAAGCCGGAGAGGGCACCGCAGGCAACGGAAACAAACAGGACCGGGAACATCATGCCAGAAGCGCTGGAGAAGCCGGTAAAGGCCGGAGCGGTGATGGTGGCCTGGCCGTTAACACCCAGGACGACGATACCGAGGACAGCGCAGGCGATCATGACGATCATCATGATGGAAGTGAGGTAGTCGCGAGGGGTCTTGAGCATCTGGATGGGCATGGCGCCAGCAAAGACCAGGTAGACCATGACAACGGCGAACCACTGGAACTTGTCCAGGTAGACCGGGAACTGCATGCCGACGGCAAACATGAGAACCATGAGCACCACGCCAGTGACAAACTCGGCAGCGCCGGTGAGGTTGAACTTCTTCTGGGCCCAACCAAAGGCGATAGCGACGAAGGTGAACAGGATGGAGATGGTACCAGCGCAGCCGGCGGCATAGGACTTGGTGAAGTCGATAGCACCGGTGGCAGCGCCAGAAGCGTCAACGACCGAGGTGAACATGAACGTCTTGCAGACCATGTCGGTGAAAGCGGCGATGACGATGATGCAGAACAGCCAGCAGAACAGCAGGAACAGGCGACGGCCGGTCTTGCCGATGTACTTCTCGATGAGCTGAGCGAGCGACTTGCCGTTGTTCTTCATCGAAGCGTACAGAGCACCAAAGTCGTGGACGGCGCCAAAGAAGATGCCGCCGACGAGGACCCAGAGCACGACGGGCAGCCAGCCAAAGGCCATGGCGACGATCGTACCCGTGACAGGGCCAGCACCGCAGATCGAGCTGAACTGGTGCGAGAACGCGGTAAAGGCGGAGACGGGCGAGAAGCTCTTGCCGTCCTTCATGCGCTTGGCCGGCGTGAGGGCCTCTTTGTCAACGCCCCACTTGTTGGCCAGCCAGCGGCCGTAGCCCAGATAGCCGCAGGCGAGCACCGCCGCGGCCACAACCATGAGCAAAACTCCGTTCATTACATTTCCTCCTCTAAAAAGAACTTCCTAGACATAAAAAATGAGGGCCGTCGGTTGCGCTCGACGGCCCTCATCTTCATCAGCCGCCCGTTATCGTACGGGCTAGCTGTATGTGCTAACCCGCATCAGATAATTACTACGCTGATAATGTTTAGCTGATGCGTGAACATGTCTAAGAAATCCTCTTCAATCATGATG
>CABVAS010000203.1 GCA_902496375.1 uncultured Collinsella sp. | reverse complement strand
GGTCTTTCCTGCCGAGCGAATGGCGTGAATTGATATCACGCGTCCGGTAAGAGGATGCTGCACGAGCACGTCGCAGAGCCGGTCAAGTGCCTGTATTTGTAGCGGCTCACTTCCGGCAAAACGAGTGGAAAAGTCGAGTCCCACCTCGCCGATGTAGCGCTCTTGGGCTGCAACTTCGCAAAGCAGATTGATTTCGTCAAAACCACAGTGGCCGTCGGCGAGCCACCAGGGGTGAAGCCCAACGCCGGCGATGATGCCTGGTTGGCGAAGGGCGCGCTCGTTTGCGGCCGAAAAGTCACGTGGATCGACGCCGCAATCAAATAGGCCCAAGCCCAGTGCCGTCGCCTCATCGGCAACGGCGTCCGGGTGAGCCATTAAATTAAGATGGCAGTGTGCATCAATTAACTGGGGCTCCATCTCGGCGCTCTCCGCTAGTCCAGGCGCTGACCGTCAGCGCGCACGCGCTCGGTGCCGCGCCCGCTAATCTGGCGAATGACCTCGCCGGCAATCATTTGACCCATGATAGGGGGCATAAAGCTAGCGGTGCCCAGCTCGGTGCGCTCGTGGATGTTGGAGGGGTCGCGGGGCTGTGTCTTAACCGATTCCTCGCAACTAAACAGTACATGCAGGCTCTTGATTCCGCGCTTCTTGCATTCTTTGCGCATAATGCGGCTCATGGGGTCACGTACCGTATCGAAAATGTCGGCAAAGCGGAGGCACTCGGGATGGAGCTTGTTGGCCCCGCCCATGGAGCTAACCAAACGAATGTCGTGGTCCTGAGCATATTTGGCAATGGTGAGCTTGGCCGAGATGGTGTCGATGGCGTCGACGACGTAGTCGATCTTGCCCTCCGTCTGCTCCAAAACGCTCGCGAAGAAATCATCGATGTTGTCGCTCAGCAAGTATTCGGTGCGTTTGATGACGGTGGCGGCGGGATTGATATCGCGAATCATGGCATCCATCACGTCCACTTTGCGCTTGCCGATGGTGCTGTGAAAGGCGATGGCCTGGCGATTGATATTGCTGGGCGCGATGATGTCCTTGTCCAGAATGACGAAATGACCGATGCCGCCGCGGGCGAGTGCCTCGCAGCAGTTGGAGCCCACGCCTCCGCAGCCGAGCACCAGCACCGTAGCATCGGCGAGCTTATCGAGTGCCTCGCGGCCCATGATGATCTCGAGCTTGGTGTCGCGTGTCTCGATGGCGGCTGCGGTAGTGGTTTCGGTCATAAATATCCTCCGATGGGGAAGCAGGTCGTGTTTTAGCTATCGCCATTATAGGTATTATTACGATTCCATTTGAACCCTCGGGGTTTGTTGAAATGGGATCGGGATTCGCATAAGATTGAAGCAGATGGCGCCCGTTGCCGCGGGTTAGCCAACTCCAAAACACGTTTGTAGCGTGAGAAGTGGCCGCCTTCGCATTACGCGGAGGCGGCTATTTTTTTGAGTATAAGATTAGACAATTAGACAAACATCTAAATATCGAGTATAGTGTGTGCGTCATGAGAGATGATGAGAGGAGGTCTTATGCCAGGAGAGGGTTTTAAAGCGCTGGCCGATCCTACACGGCGTCGCATTTTGGAACTTCTGCGCGAGGGCAATTGCACGGCCGGGGAGCTTGCCGAGCATTTTGAAATCAGCAAGCCGTCATTGAGCCATCACTTGGCGACGCTCAAAAACGCCGGGTTGGTGACTGACGAACGTCAGGGTCAAAACATCGTTTACAGCTTAAACACCACCGTCATGCAGGACTTGATCGGTTGGTTTATGGGCTTTACAAACACGGAAGGTGATAAGGATGAATAACGAAAACAAGGGCATTCACCCCACGGGGGTATCGTCGCGCGTGTGGATTGCGCTGGTCGCTCTGTGCGTCGCCAATGTCGTAGCGCACCTCATGGTGATGCCGAGCTTGCCTGCGCAGATTCCCACGCACTGGGGCGCGAACGGTGCCGTCGACGGTTGGGGTCCTAGCTGGATGGCCTCCGCGCTCGGCGTGCTGCCTCTGGCGCTTCTCGCAATGTTCTGCATGGTGCCGCGCATCGACCCCAAAGGTGAGGCATATCGAACCTCGGGCAAGTTCTACCAGGGCTTCGTAATCGCCTTCACCTTGTTCATGTGCGCCATAAGCTGGCTGGGAGAGCTTACGGTCTGGGGCGTGGTGCCGGCGGTCGGTTCGGTTAACGTGCTGATTTCCGGTGTTGTCGGTTTGCTTTTCATCGGCGTAGGCAACTACTTGCCGCGTGTGAAGCAGAACTATACGCTCGGTATCAAGACACCCTGGGCGCTTGCCGATCCCGAGAACTGGCGCCGTACGCAGCGTTTTGGCGGCGCCTGCTTTATGGTGCTGGGTATTGGCCTGATTGTGATGGGCGTGGCAGGCAGCGTGCTTTCGAGTGAAGTCGTCGCCGCGGTGATTGCGGCTCTGGCGTTTGGTTCGGTTGGAGCCGTCTACGTCTACTCGTATCTGTTGTGGCGCAAATCGCAGCGAGCCGCTCGTTAAGGTTGCGGAAAACTAGCGTACGCAGTTCATAGTATGTTCCGGGGGACTTTTCCCAGGTAGTATTAGGGGGTGTGGGCAACCATGCCCCTTTTTCGTTACGTTTCAGAGCTGGTTTTCTCATTTCGTTTCCACTAAAGCGAATCAAGAATAGGGAAACAGCAGGTAGAAAGGATAGAACAGGCAAATGGCAGAGTTTATCTACCAGATGTATCAGGCTCGCAAGGCCCATGGCGACAAGGTGATCCTTGACGACGTGACCCTGAGCTTCTACCCCGGTGCCAAGATCGGCGTCGTGGGCCCCAACGGTATGGGCAAGTCGACCCTGCTCAAGATCATGGCCGGCATCGAGGAGGTCTCCAACGGCGATGCTAGGCTTACCCCCGGCTACACCGTGGGCATCCTGCAGCAGGAGCCGCCGCTCGACGACGACAAGACCGTCATCGAGAACGTGCGCATGGCATTTGGCGACATGATCGCCAAGGTCGATCGCTTCAATAAGATCGGCGAGGAGATGTGCGACCCGGATTGCGACATGGACGCCCTCATGGCCGAGATGGGCAAGCTCCAGGACGAGATTGACGCCGCCGACGGCTGGGATATCGATTCCAAGCTCGGCCAGGCCATGGACGCCCTGCAGCTGCCCGATTCCGACATGCCGGTCAACGTGCTTTCCGGCGGCGAGCGCCGTCGTGTTGCCCTGTGCAAGCTGCTGCTCGAGGCTCCCGACCTGCTGCTGCTCGACGAGCCCACGAACCACCTCGACGCC
>CABVAS010000202.1 GCA_902496375.1 uncultured Collinsella sp. | reverse complement strand
GATGATGGGGGTGTTGACGTAGACAAAGCCCTGCTCCTGGAAGAAGCGGTGGATGGCGGCAGCCGCGACAGAGCGGATGCGGAACACGGCGCGGAACAGGTTGGTGCGCGGACGCAGGTGCTGCTGAGTGCGCAGGAACTCGACGGTGGCGCGCTTTTTCTGCAGCGGGTAGTCCGGGGCGCTGACGCCCTCGACCACGATTTCGGTCGCGGTGAGTTCGAAGGGCTGGGGAGCATCGGGGGTCAGTTTGACGGTGCCGGTGCAGATGAGGGCAGCCGAGACGTTTTGGTGGGCGATCTCGTCGTAGTTGTCGAGCGCCTCGCGGTTCATGACGACCTGCAGGTCGCGGAAGCAGCTGCCGTCGTTGAGCGTAACGAAGCCAAAGTTCTTCATGTCGCGGACGGACTTGACCCAGCCGGCAACGGTGACGGTCTGGCCACCGAGCGACTCGGCATCGGCATAGAGCTGCGCGATTTTGGTGCGGTTCACGTATCCTCCCATAACGGTTGAATGATAGTTATCCATACAGTTCGATATTCTAGCAGCTCGGCTCATTTGGGCTATACAGATAAGGCATTGGCGGGATGGTTTTTCAAACGAAAAGCGCCCGCGGCCAAATGGTCGCGGGCGCTTGACGAGGTGCCTTTTGGCTGTGTGGCGCGGGGCCTGGCTACTTGGTCTTGGCAACCAGCAGCGGGTCGCCAAGCTTGACGAGCGGGTTGCCGCCGATAAGCGTTCCAGACTCGCCGACATGGTCGATGCTCTTAAGACGATCGAGCTCGGAGACGATGACGGTCACGATGTCCTCGTGGCCGGCGGCCTTGATGGCCTCGCGATCGAAGCTGATGAGCGGCTGGCCGGCCTTGACCACATCGCCCATCTCGACAAAGCGGGCAAAACCCTTGCCGTTCATTTCCACGGTGCCCAGGCCAACATGGATGAATACGCGCAGACCGTCCTCGGTAATCATGCCGATGGAGTGGTTGGTGACAGTGGTGGCGCCGATGCGGCCGTTGGCGGGCGCATAGATGGTGCCGGTAATGGGCTCGATGCCATAGCCCTGGCCAAGCATGCCCGAGGCGATCGTCTCGTCGGGAACCTCGTCCAGGCTGACGAGCACGCCGTTGACGGGGGCATAGATGACGCCTTCGCGGGTGGCGAAGCTTGCTGCGGGCGGAACGGACGCCTCGCCGGTCGAGGTGAAGGTGGACTTAAGCGAATCGAGCAGACCCATAGTTGCCTCCAACTTAAATAGGCGCATATCGCGCGTTTGGTTTGCCGGAAACGTTTCATATCTGTTTCGCGGCTTGGTCAACACCCCCTATTCTACGCTGCTCAGCGATACCTCTGAGCTGGGATTATGTGATATATCAGTTGAAGGGAAACTTATTGCTGGCGCGTTTCTGCGTCACGGGTTCAAGTGGGGTACGCTTGAAGGCGAAAAACAATGGCGCTTAATTTGCACGGAGGGAGCACCTATGATTATTGAGAACCATGCGCTGTGGGGCGAGGAGCCGACCGAGGATTATCCGGCGACGTTTACGTATCTGGGTGCCGAGCCGCTGCCCGACAAGCCCAATGGCCGCCGCCCCGCGGTGATCATCTGCGGCGGAGGCGGGTTTACGCATATCGCTCCGCACGAGCAGGACCCGGTGGCGTTTGCGTTTTTGGACCGCGGCTACCAGGCCTTTGTGCTCAACTATGTGACGAGCGCCACGGGCGACGTGAGCTTTCCGCACCCGCAGGCGGACCTCGCCAAGATGGTCGCTACCGTGCGCGCCAACGCCGACGAGTGGCATGTCGATTCCAAGCGCGTGTGCATCGTGGGTTTCTCGGCGGGCGGCATGATCTGCGCCTCGTTGGCAACGCAGTGGAAGACCGGACCCTTCGCGGGCCTTGCCGGGGCTCGTCCGGAGGATATTCGTCCCGACGCCGTGGTGCTGGGCTATCCGTTGCTCGACCTTGCCTATGTGCGCGATATGCAGACGCGCGACCCGCGCATCGACCTGCGCGTGCCCAAGACGGGTGGCAAGACGGGGCGCGATTTGCTCAACGACTATCTGTCGATGGTGACGGGCGGCGAGGCGACCGATGAGCACCTGGCCGACATTTGCCCTACCACGCACGTTTCGCGTCAGATGCCCCCGACCTTTGTGTGGGGCGTTTCGGACGACAAGACGGCGCCGGTCGCGCAGGTCTACCCGTTTGCGCAGCGCATGGCCGAGGAGGGTGTTGCATGCGAGATGCACGTCTTTGACCAGGGTGGCCACGGCCTTTCGCTCGGCAACGCCAATACCGCGGTCGACAACGAGGACAAGCAGGTTTCCGTCCGTCCCTGGATCCGTCTGGCCTTCCGCTTCCTGGAACGCCATATGTAAAAGTAGACTACTTGCCCGTTTCAAAAAGTCTGCTTAGAGGAGGAGCCATGCTTGAGGGTACGTATGTGGTTTTGGCCCAGACGCCGGTGGGGAGCAAGCGCGGCGAGGTGACGTTTTCACATGGGGTGAACGGCGCGCTCAGGGCAGTACTAAACGTCAGGGGCCTCAATATCGCTCTCTCGGGTGCCCGCGCTGAGTGCGATTTCTTTGAGCTCTCGGGTACTATCTCCCACGTCTTGATGGGCAAGGCGCCCTTTACATGCACGGGGTCGGTTGAGGGTGATCGACTCACTGCTACCGCGCGGTCGGGTTCCATTTCGATCTCGCTGAGCGGTATGCGCAAAGAGCTTTCGGGGCGCACCGCATAAAGTTTGCGCAGGTAAACATCGGTATTTGACTTTATAAAATAGTTCAGAGCGCTATCATTTGTCGTTACGAGTTGGTTAGCCCCGGTAAACGGTTAACCGCGTCTAACGAAAGGATGAGCGCGTGAAGCTCGATACACTCGAGATTGGAAAGGACGCCGTTGTCGCATCGGTGGCATCGGACGATCAGGCACTCCGACAGCATATTTTGGACATGGGCCTAACTCCGGGCACCGAAGTTACCATGATGAAGTATGCCCCCATGGGCGATCCGCTCGAGATTCGCCTGCGCGGCTACGAGTTGACGCTGCGCAAGGACGATGCCGCACGCATTGAGCTCGTGGATGTGCACGACACCGATACCGGCCCGCGCGTTAACGCCGCAATCGGCACGACGGATCACCCGGCCCTGGGCGAAGGGACGTATTCGCCTCGTGCTGCCAAGACGGCCGTGCCCGAGGGCGCACCGCTGCATTTTGCCCTCGCCGGCAACCAAAACTGCGGCAAGACCACGCTGTTCAACCAGCTGACGGGCTCC
>CABVAS010000201.1 GCA_902496375.1 uncultured Collinsella sp. | reverse complement strand
CGGTATGTACCGTCGCCGCACCGCCGCTTTTGTGGGGCCAACGGCCGAGGATACCCTGCGTGCGCTGGGCATCAATGCGGCGTTTATCGGCGCCAACGGCATCTTGGACGGTGACGTATCTACGTCCAACATGGACGAGGGCCGTATCCAGCAGCTCGCTTTTAGCAAAGCAGACTCGCGCTATCTGATCGCCGACTCCAGCAAGATCGGCAAGCGCGACTTCTACACCTTCTGCCGCCTGGACAGCCTGGACGCCGTAGTGTGCGAGCCGAGCATCTCGGCAGAAGACCGCGCCGCCATCGAGGAGCACACGCAGGTCATTTGCTAGCTAACGTTGCAGAAGATACTTTTGTCCTCTGTCGGTGCGGGAGGGGGATTACGGTGTCATAGCGACGCACAAAATGACGCGTAAAAGCAAAAACGCCATTTGCGCGTCAAAAAATATGACGTGCAAAAATTTGCGTGTCATTTTACGTGTCAACGTGACACGAAATGACGCGCAAGCGTGGATTCAGAAGCGCTTGGAAGATCAACGAACCTTGTGAGTTTGCAACTTGATCGTGTTGACGCGCGAAGTCCTTCTACGGGATCGAACATACTTTCGGTATCATATCGGTGTTATATGATACCGAAAGTATGTTCGTGATATCGAAAAAAGGCGTATGTGGGCCCGCGAGGTATTACACAGTTATAGACAATACTTGTTCCGCATTAAGACAGCAAAGGAATCGTAGTCGCTGTGGTCGCCCTGCGATATCTCATCTTCTGCCAACATCATTCGAGCCAGCAGTTTACCTTTGGTGATTTCGTCTTGCATGACGCGATACTGGTCGCCGCTGATGCAGTGCATGACCACGCGGCCGTTTTTGGTGACGGTGACGTTGCGTTCGGACTCAACAAACGCGGTGAACGCGGTAGTGTCCTTCATATCTCGGACTGGTACACAAACTGGCATGGATGACCCCTTTGCAATGCGACAAAACTGTACCACGTTATATTGAGATATCAGTTTTTTCAATGGTCGGTATTTTTGTATGTTTCGGGGGTTGTAAAGGTCGGTATTTTTGTAGTTATAAGGCTAGATAAAGGTCGGTATTTTTGTAAAATAGCAGGTAGATTGCATCGAGGTGAAATTATGTTTAGGCGAAAGGCATATGATCGTCTGCGTGAGTGGAAGGATCGCTCGCAGGGGCGCACCGCTGTGCTTATTGAAGGTGCAAGACGCGTTGGCAAAACGACGCTCGTCAAACATTTCGCGAAAAACGAATATAGGGACTATCTGTACATTGACTTTTCGGCTGCCAGCAAAGACACGCTCGAAATATTTCGGAACCACCGTGAGGACGTCGATCTATTTTTGCGCATGCTTCAGCTGCAGTATGGCAAGGCCCTTGTGCCGAGAGAGTCACTGGTTATTTTTGATGAAGTCCAGCGGTTCCCCATCGCTCGCGAGTATATAAAGCACCTCGTGGAAGACGGGAGATTCGATTACATCGAGACGGGTTCCCTGGTTTCTATCAAAAAGAATGTCGAGAGCATTGTAATTCCGTCGGAGGAGGAACGAATCCCTCTTGAGCCCCTCGATTTTGAGGAGTACCTTTGGGCAACCGGGAAAGGCCTCTATGCCGAAGAGATTCGTAAAGCGCGTGAATCTCTGGTCGCGCTTCCGGACGGCGCGCATGCGACGTGCATGAGATTGTTTGATGAGTACATGCTTGTCGGCGGTATGCCTCAGTCGGTCGACTCCTTTGTGGCAGAGAATGACTTTAGAGGGTGCGACAGGGTTAAACGGCAGATCATCGCGCTATATAGAGAGGATATTGCCAAGTTTGGAGGGTCGGACGCCAGGCGCGCGCGGGCGGTTTACGATGATGTTCCGGGCCAATTATCCGCGGCAAATAAACGTTTTAAATTTGACAGCTTGGAGAAGGGGTCCCGTTTTGAGGCATATGAGTCTGCGTTGATTTGGCTTGAGGATGCGCGACTGATTAACCGCTGTTATTTATGCAGCGATCCGAGCGTGGGTTATCGCCTGCATGAGGACGCTTCTTCGCTTAAATGTTATATGGCGGACACAGGATTGCTTGTGAGCTTGGCGTTTGATGATGGGCCGGACCTTATGGATGTCCATAGAGATATTCAATTTGGGAGAATTTCGATTAATAAAGGAATGTTGATCGAGAATATCGTGGCGCAGCAACTTAAGAGTCTGGGACATTCGTTGTTTTATTACAGCTGGCAGGAGCCTTCCAAAACGGAGGGGAGTCGCTCCAGAACGCGTGAAATAGATTTCCTTGTTTCGCGCGGCTTTGAAGATGCGGCTGGAAAGCCGCGAGTCACGCCTATCGAGGTTAAGTCTTCAAAATCGTATTCAACAATTTCGCTCGACGACTTCGGCAGACGATTCGAACGACGGGTCGGAGAAGAGATGGTCCTTCATCCAAAACAACTCAAGGCTGATGGGCGCAGAATATATTTGCCTCTGTATATGACGATCTTTATTTGATTGGCGGCATGCGGCCCCGAAGCTCATTGAGCTGCAGGGCCGTGATACGTTGGACCCTAATTTCGATAATGAATGCAAGCCGTGCTGGACATCGATTGCTTATCTGGCATGTGGTGAGTGGGTATGCAGCGGGATTAGGCCATGAGCAGGCCGGTCTCCGCGACATTTTTAAACCAGTACGCGCTCGCCTTGGGGTAGCGCTCCTGGGTCGCGAAGTCGATGTAGAACAGGCCATAGCGCTTGTTGTAGCCGTTGGTCCAAGAGAACTGGTCCTGCAGCGACCACACAAAGTAGCCGTCGACGTTCACGCCGCCGTCGATTGCCTTGAGGATCCACGCGAGATGCTGACGCATGTAGTCGATGCGAGGGGCGTCGTCGATAAAGCCGTCCTCGAAGTCGTCCTTATAGCCCATGCCGTTCTCGGTGATGTAGATCTTCTTGTAGTTGGGGTAATCGTTCTTAATGCGAAGCAGCAGGTCGTAGAGACCCTCGGGATAGATGATCCAGTCCCAATCGGTCGTGGGTACGCCTTCGCGCACGCATGACTCGCCCACGCCCTTGAGGAACCAGCGCGAGGAGCCCTTGTCGCCGGTGCCATTGTGGTTGATGTCGTTTTCGCCCTCGGCGGCACGCAGGAACTGGCACTTGTAGGTGTTGACGCCCAGGCAATCGTTGTAGGGGAGCGCGGCGGTCAGCGCGGCGATGTCCTCGTCGCGGACGTCGAGCTCGCCGCCGGCGATATGGGCCAGCTTGGTTGCGGCTTCCATGGTGTCGGCTG
>CABVAS010000200.1 GCA_902496375.1 uncultured Collinsella sp. | reverse complement strand
CACCATGGCCGCGCGCATCGAGTTTGACCCCGCGCTGTCGCAGCGCATGTACGCTGCCGCCGATATGTTCCTGATGCCTTCGAAGTTTGAGCCCTGCGGCCTGTCGCAGATCATCGCCATGCGCTACGGCACCCTGCCCATCGTGCGCGAGACCGGTGGCCTGAAGGACACCGTGCAGCCGTACAACGAGTTTACCGGCGAGGGCACGGGCTTCTCGTTTACCAACTTTAACGGCGATGAGATGGGCGACGCCGTGTTCCGTGCGGCACGCCTGTTCTGGGACAACCGCGATGCCTGGAACAAGCTGGTTACGCAGGCCATGAGCCAGGACTTTAGCTGGACGCGCTCGGCCGACAAGTATCTGGACCTGTACTTCTTTATGCACCCGGAGATTGAGAGGCCGACGGCTGTTGTCGACGAGCCTGAGGCTGCAGCTGAGCCGGTGACCGTTGAGGAGCCCAAGGCCGAGGAGAAGCCGGATGAAGCTGAGTCCGCAAAGGCCGAGCCTGAGGTGAAGGCTGAGGTTGCTCCTGAGCCCGAGCCTGCTGCGAAGCCTGCGGCAAAGAAGACTACGACTCGCAAGACGACAGCTAAGAAGGCTACTGCGACCAAGGCGGCGGCAACCAAAACCACCGCTACCAAGACAACGACCACGCGCAAGCGCACGACCGCCGCTGCCAAGAAAGCCGCCGAAGCCGAGGCTGCTCCCGAGGTAAAGGCCAAGGTCGCTGAGGCCAAACCGGCCGCCAAGGCTCCGGCAAAGACTGCTGCCAAGAAGACGACCACGACCGCCAAGAAGACAACGGCAGCCAAGAAGACCACGGCTACGAAGTCGACGACCACCAAGGCAGCCACGACCAAGGCAGCCGCAAAGCCAGCCGCCAAAGTCGAGGAGACGCCTGCCGAGTCCAAGGCGGAGGCAACCGTCGAGGCCAAGTCCGCTGCCAAGACCACCACGCGAAAGCGCACGACGACGGTCAAGAAGACCACGACAAAGGCCGCAACTCCCAAGGCAGAGACTAAGCCTGCTGCTGCCAAAGAGGAGCCCAAGGCCGAGGTAAAGGCTGCCCCGAAGGACGAGGCCAAGCCCGAGCCCGCCAAGGAGACTCCGGTCTCCCCCGCCGCTCCGGCAGAGAAAAAGGCTCCGACCAAGAAGACGTCCGTCCGCAAGGCAACGGCCACCCGCAAGCGCCGCTAGCCCACAGACGATTCAAAACCTCATCAAACCCTAAGTAAGGGGCGCTCCAACCGGGCGCCCCTTCTCTGTAGGTAGTTGGTAAAACGATTTTCTAGGACAACCGTTCGCCGATGGTAAACGGATGTTGTTTATACAGCCTGTGTACAACAGATATACTTACATCCTGTGCGTAAAGCCCATGGCCAGCAGGCCATGATTCTATTGAACTGGACCGTACTATGAGATTGATACACAACAGCCGTCTGCCGCAGTTTCGCACTCCGTTTGGCGCTGTGACCACAGGAACTACCCTTTCGCTCTCCGTGATTCTGGAGGATGCCGATCCCGCGCAGGCGACGCTTACGCTGCGCACCTGGGTCGATGAGATCGGTGAGTCTCGATATCCCATGACGCACGAGGGCGACGGCATATTTACCGTTGTGCTTGAGTGCACCGAGCCCTGTCTTATCTGGTACAGCTTTATCTGCAATATCGAAGGCCAGCCCGAGGTCCGCTTGGGCGCACCGCAAGGACGTACCGGCGGCGAAGGCGTAACCTACGACTACGCCGAGGTGCCGTCATTCCAGGTCACCGTCTACAAACACCGTGAGAACCGTCCTACCTGGTACGAGCGCGGTATGGTCTACCAGATCTTCCCCGATCGCTATGCCCGCGACGAGCACTGGCGCGAGCGCACGCTGGCCGAAGTCGAAAAACCGCGTAAGGGCATTCAGCGCCGCATGGTCGAGGACTGGAACGAGCCGCCTGTGTACGAGCGCGCCGAGGACGGCTCCATCAAGACCTGGGACTTTTACGGCGGATCGCTCAAGGGTATCCAGGAAGACTTGCCTCGCATCGCCGAGCTGGGCTTTACGGCTATCTACCTCAACCCCATTTTTGAAGCCGCGAGCAACCACCGCTACGACACCGCCGATTACACCAAGATCGATCCGATTCTGGGCACCGAGCAGGACTTTACTGAACTGTGCGAGGCGGCCGAGAAGCTGGGCATTTCCATCATTCTGGACGGCGTGTTCAACCACACGGGCGACGATTCGATCTACTTCAACCGCTACGGCAACTACCCCGGCGTGGGCGCATGGCAGAGCGAGGATTCGCCGTGGCGCGATGCGTTTTATTTCCACGAGGACGGCTCGTACGACTGCTGGTGGGGCGTGGGCAATATGCCCGCCATCAATGAGAGCTCCGAACTGGTACGCGAGCGGCTCCTGGGCAAGGACGGCGTCATTCGTAAATGGCTGCGCGCCGGCGCTCACGGCTGGCGCCTGGATGTGGCCGACGAGCTTTCGGACGATTTCCTGACCGAGATCAAAAAGGCCGTACTTGCCGAAAAGCCCGACGCGCTGCTGCTCGGCGAGGTCTGGGAAGACGCCTCCAACAAGATCAGCTACGGCCATCTGCGTCGCTACCTGCAGGGCTCCGAGCTGGACTCTGCTATGGATTACCCCTTCCGCGACATGGTCATCGGCTTTTTGATGGGCTACAAAAACGCCTACCAAGCTGCCGAGGATATCGAGACCCTGCGCGAGAACTACCCGCGCGAGGCATTATCCTGCGCGCTCAATCTGCTGTCGAGCCACGACCGCCCGCGCATTATCTCGGTGCTCGGCGGTGGCCCCGACGAGTCGCAGCTGCCCGAGAGTGAGCGCAGCAAATGGCGCCTGGACGAGAACTCCATGGGCCTGGCCAAGAGCCGCTTTTGGCTGGCGACGCTCATGCAGATGACGTTCCCGGGCGTTCCCTCAATCTATTACGGTGACGAGTACGGCTTGGAGGGACTCACCGATCCGGGTAATCGCCGCACCATGCCGACCAAGGAAGACCTGCACGACTTCGATACGTTCGCGATCGTCAAGAACGCATCTGCTGTGCGCCGCGCGCTGCCGTTTATGATCGACGGTGAAATCAAGGCCTTCGCGCTCAATGACGAGGTGCTGGCCTACAACCGTACCGGTAAAGACGGCGAGTCCGCGACCGTCATCATCAACCGCAGCCTGCGCAATTCACACCGCGTGACGATTCCGGCGCTCGGCGAATGCGCGAGCGATGTGATTAGCGGTCACGAGTGCGAGATCCACAACGGTACGGTCACGCTCGACCTGTACCCACTGGGTTCGTCGATCATCTATCACCACGC
>CABVAS010000199.1 GCA_902496375.1 uncultured Collinsella sp. | reverse complement strand
AGGGTGCCCTCGACTACATGGCCGACCGCCTGGCGCTCGTTGACGCCGCCGCCGCTGCGCTCAAGTGCCGCGTCGACGAGGTTCCCGCCCGCGTGGAGAACCTGCAGGCCGAGCTGCGCGAGACGTCCAACAAGCTCAAAAAGGCTCTGACCGGTGGCTCCTCCGACGCCATCTCCAGCGCCATCGAGGGTGCTGTCGAGCTCGGCGGCTACAAGCTAGTCGTCGCTGAGCTCCAGGGCCTTGAGGCTGCCGACCTGCGCAACGTATGGGATACCGTGCATCAGAAGGTCGCCGGCCCTGTCGCTTGTGTCGTCGCCAGCGTGACTGAGAAGGGCACTCCGGCCCTGCTCGCTGCCGGCTCCGATGACGCCGTCAAGGCCGGTTTCCACGCCGGTAACGTGATCAAGCAGATCGCGGGTCTGGTCGACGGTCGCGGTGGCGGTCGTCCCAACATGGCCCAGGCCGGTGGCAAGAATGCTGCCGGCATCGCCGATGCCCTCGCGGCCGCTAAGACCGCGCTCGGCGCCTAAGAATCTAAGAAGTCGCTGTGGTTGCGCTCGCGCTGGACATAGGGGAGACCAGGATTGGCATCGCCGTCTCGAGCCGTGATGGCAAGATGGCGATGCCTGTCAAGGTGCTTCCGGCTGCCGAGGTCACCGGTATGGCCAAGACGTTCCGCTACCTGGTTGAGGACTATGAGCCCGACATCCTGGTAAGCGGACGTCCCCTGACCATGGCCGGTGAGCCCGGCCCTCAGGCCGAGCGCGTTGCCGCTGTGGCGCAAAAGATTGCCGACGAGCTCGATCTTCCGCTGGAGTTTGAGGACGAGCGTCTGTCCTCGCAAGAGGCCAAGCGTATCCTGCGCGAGCAGGGACTCAACGAAAAGCAGATGAGGGGCAAGATCGACATGATTGCCGCCAGCCTGTTTTTGCAGACGTGGCTCGATCGTAAAAACGAGGAGGTTTCGCATGCCTAGCGCTTCCGATCCGCGCCAGCAGAATCGTACACGGCAGCCGGCGTCGCGCCCTGCCCAGCCTGGCCAGCGTCCGGCACAGCCGACGCAGCGCGCAGCTCAGCCTGCCGCGCGCCCGGTGCAGTCCTTCTCTCATTCGGCCCAACCTGTTCAACGGACGGGTCAGCAGCCTTCTGCTCGTTCGGTTCAGCATTCGGCTTCTCACGCGGCTCAGCAGCCCACTGCTCGTACGGCCCAGCCTGCAGGCGGTACCCGCTTTAAGCAGCAGGCACCTACCCAGCGAACTCAGCCCCCCCAATCGCATTCGCATCACGCTCGCGGTTCGCATGGCGTTGCTCCGGCGACCCGCTCGAGTTACAACACGCATTCTCGTCGCGGTGCTCAAAAGAAGGGTTCTCCGGTTCCCATGATCATCGGCGTTGTGGTGGCGGTGCTCGCGCTTGCTGCGATCGCTTTCTTTGTCGTGCCGGCCGTCAAGGGCTTCTTTGCCGGTGAGGATACGAAGGTCACGGCTGGTCAGCAGGTTACGGTGACCATTCCCGATGGTGCTTCGGGCGATACGATCGCTTCGATTCTCTCCGAGAACCATATCGTCGAAAATCCCAAAGATTATTATGCGGCGGTGAAAAAGCTCAACGCCGATATGTCGCTCAAGCCTGGTACCTATTCGTTCACCACACTCATGGATGCGACCAAGGTTGTTCAGCAGCTCATGGAAGGTCCCAACGCGGGCTCCAATGCGCTGACTATCCCTGAGGGCCTAACGGTCGATCAAGTCGCCGACCGTGTGGCCCAGGCCTACGACAGCATCTCTAAGGAAGACTTCCTCAACCAGGCCAAGGCCTCCAACTACGTGGACGACTATAGCTTCCTTAAGGGCGCCGCCAACGACTCGCTCGAGGGTTTCTTGTTCCCCAAGACCTATTCGTTGGGTGATTCGCCGACGGCCGATGACGTGATTCGCGCTATGCTCGATCAGTATAAGACCGAGTATAAGTCGCTAGACTTTGCGAGCTGCGAAGCCAAGATCAAGGAGCGCTACGGTGTGGAGATGTCCGACTACGATATCGTCAACTTGGCCTCTATCGTTGAGCGCGAGGGCCTCAACGCCGATCAACGTGCGCACGTGGCCTCGGTCTTTTACAACCGCCTTGCCGGCAAGCTCGACGGTCTGCGCTATCTCAACAGCGATGCGACCATGATGTATGTCACCGGTGGCGAGGTTACCGCCGACGACCTGCAGAGCGATAGTCCGTATAACACCTATAAGCACGAGGGCCTGCCGCCCACGCCCATCTGTTCTCCGTCGCTCGAGGCACTCAAGGCCACGCTTGAGCCGACCGACTCCGATGACCTGTATTTCTACATTACGCAGGACGAGGAGTACTTCTCGCAAACCTACGAAGAGCATCAACAGTCTTGGAATTAACATGAGGATTTTTAGCCCCAAACGATACGTTGCCTCGGTCGATCGCATCGACCTTGATACCCTGTGGGCCGACGGCAAACGCGCCATTCTGCTCGATCGCGATAACACCCTGGTGCCACGCGACACCGAGCAGGTTCCCACCGCGGTTTCCGCTTGGCTCGACGCCGCCCGCGCCAAAGGCTTTAAGCTGTGCATGGTGTCCAACAACTGGCATCGCGACCAGGTCATGAGCTCTGCACGCGAGCTGGGACTCGAGGCTATCAGCCACGCCATGAAGCCGGCGCCGTTTGCCCTTAAGGCGGGTCTTAAGCGCCTCGGCGCCACAGCCGACGAGGCGGTGCTGATCGGTGATCAGCTCTACACGGACGTGTGGAGCGGCAACTTCGCCGGCGTCGATACCATCCTGGTAAAGCCGCAAGCGACGCAGGACCTGTGGTATACGCAGATCTTCCGTATCTTCGAGCGCCGGGCCCTACGCGACCTTCCCTGCGAGGAATAGGTCTCGCTATGTCCCAGCACATCAAACACGGCTGCGACCATATCTTCTTTATCGGCTTTTTGGGCGCGGGCAAATCGACGCTCGCGCGCAACGTCGGGACTATGTTCAAGCGGCGTTTTATCGATACCGACCGTCTGGTCGTGCGCCGTTGCGGCAAGTCGGTAACCGAGATTTTTAAGACCGAGGGCGAGGATCGTTTTCGCGAGCTCGAGACCTCGGCGCTCCGTTCGCTCCAAAGCGAGCGCAGCCTGTTGGTTTCGTGCGGGGGCGGTATCGTAGAAACGCCGGTGAATATTGAGCTGATGCACGAAATGGGTACGTGCGTGTACCTCGAGGGCGATTTCGAGGATTCGATTCGCCAGATTCGTCGGTCCGACACGCGCCCCGATTTCCGCTCTCCCGAGCATGCCGCGCGCCTGTTTGAGCATCGCCGTCCGCTG
>CABVAS010000198.1 GCA_902496375.1 uncultured Collinsella sp. | reverse complement strand
CTTCCGATGGCAATCACGCCGCGGGCCGTGGCGCCGAGGGCCCACTGCGCATCGCCGTGCCCAAGGGCTCGCTTAAGGCCGACACGCTCGACGTGCTCGAGACCGCGGGCCTGGACGTCTCTGAGCTGCGTGACCCCGGCCGTCACCTGATCGTGCGCGGCCGCGACACACGTGCCGGCGAGGACGCGGTCGGCGATATCGAGTTTGTCATCGTGCGTCCCAGCGACGCGCCCGCCTTTGTGGGCTGTGGCGGTGCCGATTGCGGCATCTGCGGCTGGGACTCGCTCATCGAGGCAGACCTCAACCTGCTGCAGCTGGTCGACCTGGGCTATGGCCTGTGCACGTTTATCGAGGCGGAGCCCGCGTGGCGCGCCGGCCAGGCCGAGCGCAACTATGCCCGCCGCGGGTCGCTTCGCGTGGCCACCAAGTATCCGCGCATCGCGAGTGCCTGGTATGCCGAGCGCGGCGTGAACGCCGACATCGTTTCGCTGCACGGCAACATCGAGCTGGGCCCCATCGTCGGCATGACCGATCGCATCGTGGATATTACCGCCACGGGCGCCACGCTGCGCGACAACGACCTGGTCATCACCGGTCGCATCATGGACTGCACGGCCCGCTTCTTTGTCAACCCGGGTGCCGCGCGCCTTGATCCGCGCGTACGCAATCTGGCAGATCGCCTGGCCGCGGCCGTTAAGGACAAGCATTTTGAGCCCGTCGCGGGCTCGGCACAATAGCGCGAGCGCGCGCGGGCGCCCCAACGTACGGGCTGCGGGCCGATTGGCGCCGCCGCCCGGTCTCTCGTTTTTCGAACATAACCTCGACCGATAGGGGATACCGATATGAAGACCATCACGCTTGCTCCCGGTGAGCGCCTCGTTACCAACCAGCTCAACCGCAAGGGCGTGCTGCCGCAAAACATCGTCGACGCTGCCCGCGATATCGTGGCCAACGTGCGTGCCAACGGCGATGCCGCGGTGCGCGATTACTGTCAGCGTTTTGACGGTGTCGAGCTGCAGAGCTTCCGTCTGCCGCAGGAGCAGATCGATGCCGCGCTCGAAGGTCTCGACCCGGCTTTTGTCGCCGCGCTCGAGAAGGCCGCGCGTCAGATTCGCGAGTTCCACCAGCGCGAGGTCGAGCAGAGCTGGTTTACCACGCGCCCGGACGGTACGATGCTCGGTGTTAAGGTGACCCCGCTTGCGGCGGCTGGCATCTACGTGCCGGGCGGTCGTGCGCAATATCCCTCCACCGTGCTCATGAACGCCATTCCCGCCAAGGTGGCAGGCGTCAAACGCGTGGTCATGGTGACTCCGCCGCAAAAGGATGGCCTGATCAGCCCCTACACGCTCGCCGCGGCAAAGCTCGGCGGCGTGGACGAGATCTATATGGTGGGCGGCGCCCAGGCCGTGGCCGCGTTGGCGTACGGCACCGAGACCATTCCGCGCGTCGACAAGATCACCGGCCCGGGCAACGCCTTTGTCGCCGCGGCCAAGCAGATTGTCTCGGGCGACGTGGGTATCGACATGGTCGCTGGCCCCTCCGAAGTCTGCGTGCTGGCCGATGCCACGGCCAAGCCCATGGTGGTCGCGGCTGACCTGATGGCCCAGGCCGAGCACGATCCGCTGGCAGCCTGCTATCTGGTGACCTGCGACGAGCAGTTTGCGCGCGAGGTCGAGGCAGGCATCGATATCCTGGTGGCGCAGTCGCCGCGTGCCGAGATCACGCGTGCTTCGCTCGACAATGAGGGCACCATCGTGGTGGCCGCCGACATGGCTGCCGCCGTCGAGGCGGTGAATACCGTGGCGCCCGAGCACTTGGAGCTGCACTGCAAGGACGCGATGGGCCTGCTCGGCGGCATTCGCAACGCCGGCGCCATCTTTGTGGGCGCTTGGAGCTCCGAGCCGCTCGGCGATTATGTTGCCGGTCCCAACCACACGCTGCCAACCGGCGGCACGGCCATGTTCTCCAACCCGCTTTCGGTCGAAGAGTTCGTTAAGCGCTCGAGCGTCATTTGCTATACGCCCGAGGGCCTGCTCTCTGACGCTCCCGCCACACAGCGTCTAGCCGAGGCCGAGGGCCTGTGGGCGCACGCGCTTTCTGCTGCCCTGCGTCGTCGCGTGCTGGAGCAGGGCGAGGATGCCGTGAGTGCCGAGTCACTGGCTGCGGCCGACCTGACCAAGGTCGCCTGGCCGGGCGACGCCGTGGCGACGGTTGCTGAGGGCATGGACCTGGCGGCGGCTGCGGGCGGTGCCGCTGGCGCGACCGGCGAGGAGGCCTAATATGGCCGAGCTGACGCCCCGCATGAAGGAGCTCGTCCAGCCCTACTTGACCGGCATCGAGCCCTACGATCCCAACTTTACGCCCACGCGCATCAATCTTTCGGCCAACGAGAACACCTATCCCGTGCCGGCCGGCGTGCGCGAGGCGGTTGATGCGGCCTTGGCTGCCGCACCGCTCAACCGCTATCCCGATCCCATGTCCAACGACCTGCGCGACGAGCTTGCTGCCTGGCATGGCGTGACGCGCGAGAACATCTGCGTGGGCAACGGCGGCGACGAGCTACTCTATAACTTCCTGCTGGCGTTTGGCGGCGCGGGGCGGACCCTGCTCAACTGCCCGCCGTGCTTTAGCGAGTACGCGTTCTTTGCGTCGCTCTGTCAGACCGAGGTGCGCGACGTGTGGCGCGACCCGGCAACTTTTGAGCTCGACCAGGCGGCTGTGTTCGCGGCCGCACCCGAGTGCAACCTGGCGATCGTGACCTCACCCAACAATCCCACGGGCGACGTGGCGCCGCTCGACTTTGTCGCGGCGCTGTGCGATGCGTGCCCCGGCATGGTCATGGTCGACGAGGCCTACGTGGAGTTTGCCGACGATTCGTTTGGCGCGGCAACTACGGCGCAAGGCCTTATTGCCGAGCATCCTAACCTGGTGATTCTGCATACACTGTCCAAGGCGTTCGGCGCCGCCGGCACGCGCCTGGGCTATGTGATCGCGGCGCCCGAGGTCATCGACGTGTTCGCGGCGATTCGCCAGATCTATTCGGTCAACGTGCTGAGCCAGGCGGCAGCACTTGCCTGCGTGCGTGCCCGCGATGCCTACGCACCTGTGGTGGCGCAGGTCGCATCCGAGCGTGAGCGCGAGCTGGCCGCTCTGCGCGTGATGGCTGCCGAGGGCTTGCCCGTGGAGGCGTGGCCGAGCGCGGCGAACTTTGTGCTCGTGCGCACGCCGCATGCCACGCGCGTGCGCGAGCGCCTGCGCGACGAGTATTCAATTTTGGTGCGCGACTTTAGCTACGCGCCGGGGCTCGCGGACTGTCTGCGCATTACCGTAGGCACCCCGCAGGAAAACGACGAGGTGCTGG
>CABVAS010000197.1 GCA_902496375.1 uncultured Collinsella sp. | reverse complement strand
ACGTTGTGGGCGGAGACGAGAAACCTCAGGTTGTTCTCGATGGTATCGAGGCTGCGCTTGCCGCCGATCCCGATATCGAGGTCTTGGCAGCTGGCCCCGCCGAAATCGTCAATCCCTTTGCTGCTTCCCACGCACGTGTTGAGGCCCTTGAGGCACCCGACGTTATCGCCATGGATGACGATCCCATTCGCGCCGTGATGACCAAACGCAAGTCTTCGATCGTGCTGTCGTGCCGCGCCATCAAGAAGGGAAATGCGGACGCGTTCTTCTCCGCCGGCTCCACCGGCGCCATGACCGCCGCGGCTACTGCCTACGTGACGCCGTTTAGATATATGGCCGAAGGTAAGAAGCAGCCGGTGCGTCCCTGTCTGACCAATGCGCTGCCCAATCGTGCCGGCGGTCTGACGGTGCTGTGCGATATGGGCGCCAACCCCGATGTCGAGGTCGATGACATGGTGCGTTTTGCCCAGATGGGTAGCGCCTATGCCCGCGTCGTCCTGGGCATCGAGCATCCCCGCGTGGGCCTGCTTGGTAACGGCACCGAGGACGAGAAGGGCTCCAACTTTACCAAGGCCTGCTTCCCGGCCATGAAAGCCGCCGTTCCCGGCTTTGTTGGTAACTGCGAGGGAACGGACATCACCTCCGGTAACTTCGATGTCGTCGTTGCCGATGGCATGTCGGGCAATATTGCGCTCAAGGCCACCGAGGGCGCTGCCAAGTTTTTGCTGCAGGAACTCAAGGGTGCCTTTATGTCTTCGCTTGGCACCAAGATCGCCGCGCTGCTCATTAAAAAGCAGATGCGCGAGATAAAGGCCAAGCTTTCGGGCGACGCCAAGGGTGGCGCGATTCTTTTGGGCCTGCGCGGCGTGGTCCTGATCGGCCATGGCGCCACATCGGTCGAGGCTGTTAAAAACGGTACGCTCGCGGCGGCCGAAGCCGTGCGCGCCGGGCTGGTCGAGAATGTCGCCAACTCTATGGACGGTATCGTTTTATAAGAGCGAGTTAGGGCGCTGTTATGTGCTTCGCGGCGCACGTCGTGGGGTAGAATCAGAACCGTGTCTTGGTACCGCCCGGGCGGTACCATTCTTTTGGTATTCATGCACTATGAGAGGAAGCGCTATGGACCGCTCCGAAATCTTCGACAAGATCGCCGAGGTCGCTGCTGACGTTCTGGGCGTCGATGTTGCCGAAATTAGCGATGAGACCACCTTTGACGACCTCGATGCCAACTCGCTCGAGCGCCTGCAGCTGGTTACGGCTATCGAGGACGAGTTCAACCTCGAGATCGATGACGAGACCCTGCTCTCGCTCAACTCTGTCGCCGACGCCGTCGACGCTATCGAAAACGCCAGGGAGGCCTAGGTCTTGGCTTTGTCTGAACGACTTACGCGCGCCCAGGAAATCCTGGGCCATGAGTTCAATAATAAGGTGCTGCTGCGCGCGGCCCTTACGCATCCCTCGGCAGTCGAGGGCCAGCCGGTTTCTGCCAGCTATGAGCGCCTTGAGTTCTTGGGCGATTCCATTTTGGGCGCTGTGGTCGCACGCTCCCTGTTTGAGTCCTATCCGGAGTTTGACGAGGGCAAGCTCACGCGCCTGAAGGTGTCGCTTGTCTCGGGCGCTACGCTGTCCGAGGTTTCTCACGAGCTGGGCATCGACGACATCATCATCTTTGGTGCCTCCGAGACCGGTACCGGTGCGCGCGGCCTGCATTCGGCCCTCGAGAACGTCTATGAGTCGCTCGTGGGCGCGCTGTACCTGGATGCCGGCTGGGATGCCGCGGCAGAGTTCATTCACCGTACGCTTAAGCCGCATTTGGCTTCCGAGCGTGCCGAGCATCCTGCGAACCCCAAGTCGTTTTTGCAGGAGTGCGTGCAAGCCGACGGTCACGAACCCCCGGCGTACAAGCTCGTTGGCTCCGAGGGCCCGGCGCATGCGCCCACCTTTACCGCCGTGGTTTTGATCGATGGTATTCGCCAGGGTCGCGGCTCCGGCTCCTCAAAGAAGGAAGCCGAGGGAGCCGCCGCGCTCGAAGCGCTCGACCGCATGGGTTACACCACCAATGGCGTGATTCTGAACAAGAAGCACGTGTAAGCGAGGAACCGTGTATCTCAAGTCCCTCACGCTCAAAGGGTTCAAGTCGTTTGCCGACCGCGCCCATATGACGTTTGAGCCGGGCCTGACCGTCATCGTCGGTCCCAACGGCTCGGGAAAATCGAACATCTCCGACTCGATTCTGTGGGTCCTGGGCGAGCAGAGCGCCAAGCAGCTGCGCGGTCAGGCCATGGAGGATGTCATCTTCTCGGGCTCGTCAGCGCGCAAGCCGGTGGGTGTCGCCGAGGTCACGTTGGTGCTCGATAACTCGGACCATATGCTGCCCGTCGATTTTGACGAGGTCGCCATCACCCGTCGCATGTATCGCTCGGGCGAAAGCGAGTACCTCATCAACTCGAGTCCGTGCCGCCTGATGGACATTCAGGACATCCTGCACGATTCGGGCCTGGGCAAGGATACGCATTCCATTATTAGCCAGGGCAAGCTCGACGCCATTTTGCAGAGCCGCCCCGAGGAACGCCGTGCCCTCATCGAGGAGGCCGCCGGCATCTCCAAGCACAAGCGCCGCAAGGAGCGTGCGCTCAAAAAGATTAAGTCGATGGACGAGCACCTGACGCGTGCCCGCGACATCAATAAGGAAATCGCCCGTCAGCTGCGACCGTTGGAGCGTCAGGTCGATCGCGCGCGCAAGTACAAAGAGCTGTCCTCGCGCGCGAACGAGCTTACGCAGATGCTAGCCGTCGACGAGCTGCGTTCGCTGCAGTCGCAGTGGAATGACCTGGAGAGCCGTTCCAAGGAAGGTGCCGCCGAGCTGGAGCTTGCGCAGTACCGCTTGGGCGAAAAGGAGCGCGAGCTCGAGAAGCTTCAGGTCATGCTCGAGGAAAAGGGCCTGTTTGTGGGCGATCTGGGCGAGCAGCGCCGTCATATGCAAGATGTGGTCGGCCGCATTAACTCCGACATGCGCCTGCTCGAAGAAAAGGGCCACAACATGGTGTCGCGCCTGTCTGACATGCGCGGGCAGATTTCGAGCTCCGAGCATCAGCGACGTCGCGTGGTCGAGGAGCTCGAGGACGCGCGTGCGCAGCTTGAGGAAGTGACCGGTGCGCACATGCAGGCCCAGGAGGACGTTGACGCCGCTGGTCCTGCCGCCGCCGAGCTCCACGAGCGGCGCGTGGCGCTCGACAATCAGATTTCGCAGCTTACGCGTGAGCATCGCGATGTTCAGCGCGTAGCCGATAACGCCGCGCTCGAGCTCGCCAAGGTGAAGGACTCGCTGAGCAATGCCGAGGTCGAGGACAACATGTATGCCTC
>CABVAS010000196.1 GCA_902496375.1 uncultured Collinsella sp. | reverse complement strand
GAAACACCAGGCCGCCGTTGCGCAGAAACGTGGAACCCATGGCGCCCAGAGCGAGCAGCAGCCAGTCGTGGCGCGCAAAGAGCACGGGCCTCTGTTCGCCCGCACGCTCGGCATTGGCATCGCGACGGGGCAGGCCGCAGGCCACGAGCTTCACGGTCTGCACCAACAGCACCAAGAACGCGTCGGCAAAGAGCACGTCTTTGGTGAGCAACGCCGCGTAGTTAGAGAACATCGGCATAAACGCAAAGAACAGCAGGATCGCACCGCGAACCGGCAGGCTCACGCCCAGTTTGCGCAGCGACGAAATGGAATAGGCCATGCAGGCGGCCGTGATGACGAACTGAGCACAGGTGTAGATGGCAAGACCTGCGTTAGCGCTGTTGAACAGTGAAAGCCCCAGCTGGACGCACGAACCGATGATAGCCGTGTGCACCACGGGGTGATGCCCGTTGAGCAACACATTGGGATTGAGCAGACGCAGGTAGTCACTCGTGCCGTTGGGGTAGTTGAACCACTGGCGAATCTGCGCACCCGTATCTCCCATAAAAAGGCCAGGCAGCGAAGCGATGAGCGTGGGCGCCCAGGCGACCATAAGCACCAGGAAGGGGCCGGCAAAGGGATGGACCGAGAGCACGGCGTGAGTCACACGCCATACGCGGCCAAAGTGCGCTTCGGAAAACGGAATGCGCCGAGAGCTCAGCCAATCCAGGCACTCAAAAGCCAAATAGAAGGCAACGACCGCCAAGAGCATCCAGCCCGCGCCGCCAATCCAGGCGCAGATGATGCGGGCTTTGTCGCCAAGGACAATCTCGGCCGAGTCGGTGAGATCGTAGCTGCGGCCGAACACCATGCAGATGGCGAAGAACAGCGACGGCAGAATGATCGATGGACGCCAGGTGTCGCCACGGCCAAAGAACACGTAGCGAAACGGCAAGGTGAGCAGGCAGGCAAGTGCAAGCAGCATGACCGCGTCGGTATGGCCGGCAAACGAGAGGAGCACCTCGTAGCACACGTACAGCATGCCCGAGGCTTTGGGGTCAATCGCCAAGACTGCGTTGCTCGACACCGGAGCGGGATCGATGGAAAACGCCGTGGTCGCCAACAGCGCGAGCAAAAATGCGATGAGCGTCTGCTTGGCGGGGTAGCGCTTAAACCAGACGATGCGGGCAGCGTCGCGCGCGGCCGTTGTGGAGAGATCGGAATCCTTCACAGTCCAAAGAGCCTTTCTAGAAACCTGCCAAAAGGGACAGGTTTATTTTGGCAGGTTTTATCTGGGGAAACGTTACGGTTCTGTCATCGTTGCCCAGCGAACCACCACAAAGGTGCCTGTCCCCTTTGTGGTGGTTAGGCGTCCAGGTAGACGCGCTGGGGACGGTTGCGGCGGAGGGCAAAGATGACGAGCGCCAGGCCCGCAATCACGAGTGGCAGACTCAACAGCTGACCCATCGTGATGACGCCGCCAAGCAGATAGCCCAGCTGGGCATCGGGCACGCGCACAAACTCAATGAGGAAGCGGACGATGCCGTAACCCATCACAAAGACGCCCATAAACGTGCCTTGGGGCAGTAGCGGCTTTTTGCGGCTGAGCACCTGCAGAATGCAAAAGAGCACGATGCCCTCAAGAAATGCCTCGTAGAGCTGGGAGGGGTGACGCGGCATATCGCCCGCGGTGCCACCGAAGACCACGCCCCAGGGCAGATCGGTCGGCTTGCCCCACAGCTCGCCGTTGACAAAGTTGGCGCAGCGTCCCAGACATAAGGCCAGCGGCGCGCCGATGACGGCAAGGTCTGCCAAAGTCCATGCGTCGAGCTTATACATGCGGCACACGATGATGCCGCCGATGATGCCGCCCACCAAGCCGCCATGGAAGCTCATGCCGCCCTCGTTGGTGGCAAAGATCTCGAGCGGGTGCGCCCAGTAGTAGCCATCACCATAAAAGACGACGTAGAACAGGCGCGCACCGATAATTAGGCCAAAGACCACGCCGACCACGACGCTCGTCAGGTCGTCAATCGTGATGTTAAGGCCCCAGCGACGCTGCGTGCGGTACATGACGACCGCCGTGAGCAGGGCGCCGACCACGTAGGCCAGGCCGTACCAGTAGATGGTGATGGGGCCCGCCGAGATCGCGACAGGATCAAGCATATGGTAGAAGTCGTTGAGCATGTCGACCCTCCTACTCCCTACATACAAATGCGGCCGCGGGCCTTGCGCTCGCAGCCGCATATTTGGGCGTAACGTCTATGCGGAGTATGCCGTCCGCAGCTTTCGCAGCTTAGAACGGCGCGTACTCGTCGTACAGATCGTCGGTCTCGCCGGAGGCATTGACCTGCTCAACTCGGGTAACGCCGGGCACATGCTCCTTCAGGATGCGCTCAATACCCATGGACAGGGTCAGCGAGCTCATGGGGCAGCCGGCGCAAGCGCCCTGCAGCTCCAGCTTGACGACACCCTCGTCGTCGACGCCCACATACTCCATATCGCCGCCATCGGCCTGCAGGTTGGGGCGAATCTCTTCAAGAACCTTCTTAAGCAGCTCTTCGTTAACAGCCACAGGGGCTCCTTTCTCACAATTACGCGGGCGCGCCCGCGGACAGAAGCTATGTTACTACAGCCGTGTACCCGCTCACGAGCCGTCCATGCGCGCAGACGCGACTTTCACGAGTAGTCAATTTGGGACGGGGCTCTTTTGGCTGCCTTTTGTTGCCAGCTGGCGTTGCCACGCGCTACTGCTGAACCCGCCCCTCGGTGCCGATGTGCACATCGACGATGACCTGGCGGTAGCTGATGCCACAGGAGTCGAGAATGCGGCGGCTGATGCGCCCATCATCGGTGTCGGCGTACTTGTTGTCCAGGTAGGCAACCTCGCCCACGCCCACCTGCGCTAAAATCTTGGCGCAGTCGTGGCACGGAAACAGCGTGACGTAGACCGTGGAACCCTCGAGGTCCTTGAGCGAACCACGGTAGTTGAGCACGGCGTTGGCCTCGGCGTGGACCACGTAGTTGTGCTTGTCCTGCAGCGGGTCGTCGCTCGTACCCCACGGGAAAAAGTCGTCGTTGAGCGCCGAGGGCGTACCGTTGTAGCCCACCGAAAGGATGCGGTGGTTGGTGCTGGCGATGCACGCACCCACCTGCGTGTTGGGGTCCTTGCTGCGGCGCTGCGCGGCGATGGCCACGCTCATAAAGAACTCGTCCCAGCTAATGACGTCCAGGCGCTTGCCTGACGAAGTTTGATGAAGATCGTCCGACATGGCAGACACCTCCGTAATCGCAATAGTTTGACCCATTGTAGCAGGTGAAAGGTGGGGGCGTTTGTCCCACCGGCGCCCTCACCTTTACACGCGGCGGGGCTTTTGGTTGATGTGGTAGAG
>CABVAS010000195.1 GCA_902496375.1 uncultured Collinsella sp. | reverse complement strand
CCACCGCGGTCGCCATAGCCACCGCGGTTGCCGCCAAAGCCGCCGCGACCGCCACGGTCGCCGCCACGGCCACCGCGATCGCCAAAGCCGCCGCGACCGCCACGGTCGCCGCCACGACCACCACGGTCGTCACGGCCGCCGCGAGGACCGCGATCCTCGTCCAGGCCCATGGCGACGAGCGGAGCGATAACCTTATCGAGAGCGGCCATCAGCTCGGTGGCCTCCTCGTAAGAAAGCTCGGGCAGGAGCTTCTCCTTCTTGTTGGCAAGCTCGACCAGGCCCTCAGCGGCATCCTCGGCGGCGAAGACAACAATCTTGCGCATATCGCCCTCGGCGTCGTCGATGCGGCCGACCAGATCGGCGGCCTCGGCCTCGACCATCAGGCCATCGAGCTCACGAAGGCGCATGCCCAGCAGGTCGGACATTTCCTTCTGCTCCATCTTGGGCTTGAGGTCAAGAAGCTTGATGGCGCGCTCGATGTTCGCCATGCGCTCGGCCTTGGCCTCCTCCTCCTTGGAAATAGCAAAGCGACGGCTACGCAGCAGACGGGCGGCCTTCTGCATCTTGTCCATCAGCTCTTCGTCATCGTAATCAACGGCGGCCTCGACAACCTCGGCCTCCTCCTCGGCGGAAACCTCGTCAGCAGCCTCAACCTCGGCAGCTTCGGTCTCCACGGTCTCGACTGCCTCGACCTCGGCAGCCATGGTCTCGTTCTCGGTCTCGTTCATGATCTCTTCGTTCTCGGACATGAGACTCCTTCTTGGCCCTCTCGGGCATCATCGCCCCATTCGCGGGGCCCGTCGCGCACTCTTTGCGCTTTAAACATTCATGCCTCTCGGCAAAACGTCCATTAGTTTATGGTGTCGCCATCCAATCTAGCTGCAGAATCTATGTGCACACATTAATGCGACATGTGTGACTCGCGACGAGCGTACACCAGCGACGCCACGAACCCGACCACGGCAATTACAGCCGCTACACGCACGGCAGCTGCAAATCCAATCGCCTGGGCAACGTCTGTCGCAGCGCCAGCGGCGCCGGCGGTCGCAGCAGAACTCGAGAGCAGACCGATAAACAGCGACGGGCCAAACGATGCGGCAATCATATTCCACGTGTTAAGCAATGCCGTTCCGTGAGGATGTTCAGCGGCGGGTAGCGTCTCCAAGCCGGCCGTTTGCGAGGGGCTCAGCACCAAACCGACTCCGGCATACACCACAACGGTCAGCGCCACGACGACGCCGATGTTCATGCTTGCCGCCGTCATCGAGATGGCAGTCTGCCCCACGGCAATCAGGGCAAAACCGACCGGCAGCAGCGGCCATGCGCCACGGGCGTCCATCACGCGTCCGCCCACAATCGAGGTCACGGCGTTGCAGGCAATCGCCGGCAAAATGAGCAAGCCCGCAATAAGTGCGGTCATGCCGTATGCGCCCTCAAAATAGAGCGGCAACAAAACGCTCATCGAGAACGTCGTCATCATCGACACCACCACAAGCAAACACGCAGGCCAAAAGCGAAAGCTCGCCATGGGACGCACGTTAAGCACCGGATGCTCGAGCTTGAGCTGACGGGCCGCAAACAGGCCGAGCAGCACAATGGCGGCGAAAAGCGCCACGATGCCGACAATCAGATTGGTCGAGAACTCGCCTACGGAATACACAAATGCCGTAATGCCGGCGGCGAGCAAAACAACCGACAGAATATCAAGCGTGGTGTTCGAGCGCTCTCCGACATTCTGAACAAGCTTAACGCCCGCTGCAGCGACCACAATGCCGCCCACCAGCGGCACTACGAACACCGCCCTCCAGCCAAATAACGTGCACATAAGACCGCTAATCACGGGTCCAAACGCCGGTCCTAGCGTAATGCAGGCGCCGCCCAGGCTCAGATACAAACCGAGCTTCTCGCGCGGGGCGCAAGACAGCACCACGTTCATCATGAGCAGAAACAAGATGCCCGATCCCGCAGCCTGCAAAATACGACTTGGCAGCAAAACGCTAAACGACGGAGCGACCAGGCACAGGACTTCGCCGGCGACCATGCATCCGCATGCGAAAAACAGCAGCTTGCGCGTCGAGAAACGGCCGGACAGGAAGGCCATGATGGCCGTAAAAATCGACGTCACGATCATGTAGCCCGAGACGAGCCACTGTGCCGTGGTGGCACCCACCGAAAAGGCTGCCATAATGTCGTGCAACGCCACGTTAATGATGTTCTCGTTAAACGCGGCAACAAAGGCTGCAATATACATTACGACGAGAATCGCCGCAGAGGCCGATGGCGTTACTTGAACTTGTTGCTGAGATTTGCTCCCCATGCATTTCCTTCCTCTTGGAACGACAGTCGCATCGCCCCAGAGGAACGGTCCAGGGCGAAAAATGAGCCCTAGACTTACGCCAGACGCCGTACACGACGAATCTGGCA
Organism: uncultured Collinsella sp.; assembly: GCA_902496375.1. Taxonomy (GTDB): domain Bacteria; phylum Actinomycetota; class Coriobacteriia; order Coriobacteriales; family Coriobacteriaceae; genus Collinsella. The sequence goes on along the minus strand of CABVAS010000195.1, from coordinate 994 downwards.
ACATGGTCCAACATCGAAAGATTGTAACGCGGACGCACAGCTTTCCTTCCGCGCTATTATTAAAAGTCCACGAAAGCATAAGACATGAGGAGCCCGCCATGATTAAGCCCATCATGAAATCCGAGTTCTTTTTGCGTCTGCCTTCCGAAGACGCGGGACCCGACGATGCCGCAACCGGGCAGGATCTCCTGGATACACTCCACGAGCATGAGCGCGAGTGCGTGGGCCTCGCCGCCAACATGATCGGCGTGCGCAAACGCATCATCTGCGTAAAGGACGGCAACAGGACACTCCTGATGTACAACCCTCAAATTCTTGAGCAGGTCAATGCCTATCAGACGAGCGAAGGATGTCTCTCGCTGATCGGCGAGCGTCCCTGTACCCGCTATCGCCGCATTAAGGTGGAGTATTTGGACGAGAACTTCGTCCACCGCATCAAAAACTTCTCGGGCTACACCGCCGAGATCATCCAGCACGAAATCGACCACTGCAACGGGATTGTTATTTAGTTCCGCCGATTCAAGAAAGCTCCCTGCAGCAAAACAACTGCAGGGAGCTTTTCATAGTGCGGAGTTTCTATCCCCTACGACTGGCGGTAATGGTCAAAGAAGTCGGCGAGGTCTTCAAGGGACTCTTTGAGTACTTCCATGCGCGGCAGGTACACGATGCGGAAGTGGTCGGGCTCAGCCCAGTTGAAGCCGCCGCCGCGCGTGATCAGGATCTTCTTCTCGTGCAGCAGGTCAAGGGCGAACTGCTCGTCATCGGTGATGTTGAACTTTTTAACATCCATCTTGGGGAAGATGTAGAACGCCGCACGCGGCTTAACCACCGAGATGCCGTCGATCTTGTTGAGCGCCTCATACACAAAGTTGCGCTGCTCGTAGACACGGCCGCCGGGACGGATGTAGTCGTTGACGGACTGATGGCCACCGAGTGCCGTCTGGACGATCGACTGGGCCGGCACGTTGGAGCACAGGCGCATGTTAGAGAGCAT
>CABVAS010000194.1 GCA_902496375.1 uncultured Collinsella sp. | reverse complement strand
CTTGCGAGCGTAGGCGACGCCGAGCGCGTCGCGGTCGCCGCGGATCTCGCGCATGACCGACGCGGCGGTGCGCTTTTGCATCTTGCCGATGGCGGCGCAGGTGTCGGCATCGGACAGGCCGCGCGAAAGCGTCGCGGGCGTCACGTTGCGCAGGCGTGCCTCGCCAATCTGGTCGCACAGGTCGCGGTTGCGGTCAGCCAGGTCGCGCACGGTGGCAAAGTCGAAGCTGGGGTCGCCCTCGGCGGTAAAGTACTCGGTTTCGAGCACTTTAAGGGCCTCTTCGCCCTTCTGGCGCTCGGACTCCATGGCGCCATGATCGCCATAGATAAACATGGGAATAAACGGCTGGCGCTCGTATTCGAGTGCTTGTGAAACGTTCATATAACTGCTCCTTGGATGGGCCGCGTCGTGCGGCTCAGGGTCATTAAGATGTGGCGAGATGATAGTTTACCATGGGCAACTATTGGCATCGCGCCTAGGACAACTACAATACCCTAGTTGACCGCTAGGACTTTTACAATGCTGCCGAAAGACACGAAAGGTTCCATCCGTCATGGATTTGCTGATTGATATTCTGTTCGACGCCGGCAAGGACACGCTCTCGCTGGTACCGTTTTTGTTGGTGACGTATCTTGCTCTCGAGACACTTGAGCACGTTGCGGGCGACCGCGTCAACGGCGCTATCAAGCGCGCCGGCGCTGCGGGTCCCGTGGTTGGCTCGCTGCTGGGCATTGTGCCGCAGTGCGGATTTTCGGCCATGGCAGCAACGCTGTACGCCGGCCGTGTCGTGACGCTGGGCACGCTGGTCGCCGTGTTCCTCTCGACCTCCGACGAGATGTTGCCGCTGTTGCTCGCCGAGCAAGTTCCCGTGCAGACCATGGCGATGTTGCTCGCCTCGAAGGCGCTGATCGCGCTGGTCACGGGCTTTATCGTGGATGCGGCTATCCGCGGCCTTCGTCGTAATGCCCGCGCGCATGCGGCGATTCGCCGTACCGTGCTGGGGACCGCTGCCAATCCGGCTCATGTGAACTGCGCGCACGACGACCATACCGGGGGCGACATCATTGATGAAGTGGCCGAGGCGGGCGTGAGCGCCGACCACATCCACGAGCTGTGCGAGCGCGACCATTGCGGTTGTGATGATGATGAAGATGAACACGAGCGCGACCACGGACACAGCCATGATCACGGTCACGCAGGCGAGCATGAGCACCACCACGGCCATGGGCACGACCACGGTCGCTCCCACGAAGGTGCGCCCGTCCTGTCGATTATCCGCAGCGCGATCTCGCACACTGTGCAGGTTTCGGTTTTTATTTTCCTGGTGACGCTGGTCCTGGCCGCCGTGCTCGAGACCTTCGGAGAGTCCGCGATCGAGCAGTTCCTGCGTGGCAACGAGACGCTCGCCGTCCTGGGCTCGGCGCTTGTCGGCCTGATTCCCAACTGCTCGGCCAGCGTCGTCATCACGCAACTGTACCTGGAAGGCGCGCTGCAGCTGGCCCCGATGCTCGCCGGCACGCTCATCTCTGCCGGCGTTGGCTACCTGGTGCTGTTCCGCACCAACCGCAGCGCTCGCGAAAACGTCGTGTTCCCGATCATGATGTACGTTATCGGCGCGGGCTGGGGTCTTATCCTTTCTGCCTTTGGCCTCTAAGTAGATGTTTGGGACATGCCGTAAAAACTGGGACATGCCGTAAAATCTACCGCCATGACCTGGGCGTTGGGTGCGCGTCAATCTCCAAAACAAAAAGGTAGATTTTTAGGCATGTCCCAAAAATCTACCTTGGTTAGCGCAGCAGCTCGGTGAGGTTTCGCTTAAAACGAGCGCGGTCTTCGCTGGTAAATGCCGCCGGTCCGCGAGTGCGTCCGCCGGCGCGGCGCACCTTCTTTTCCTCGTGGCGAATAAACAGTTGCATGTCGATGGTCGCCTTGTCGTAGACGCGCCCGCGCACACCGATTGCGGCGGCATCGCGGCCGAGCACCATGCTCGCCAAGCCAATGTCCTGCGTCACGACTACGTCGCCCGCTTGCAGGCGTTCGACAATGGCAAAGTCGGCGCTGTCGGCGCCCACGCTCACATCGAGCGTCGTGACCCAAAAGCCGCGTCGCGCGTGCTCGGCATCACGCGGGTCGTCGCGGCGAATGTGCCGTTCCAGGTTTTGCGTGCTGTTGCCGGCGATAACGACGGCGACGCCCGCCCGCCGCGCGCAGTCAATCGACTCGCGCGTGACCGGGCAGGCGTCTGCATCAATAAAGAGCGTTCGCGGCATCTAGTGCACCAGTTTGCCAAATTGAATAGCGCGAACAATCAGCGTTACGCCAAACACCAGCAGTGCGGCGCCGCTAAAGATGACGAGCATCTTGGCCGACCACAGCGGATAGATAAACACGAACATGCCGGCGATGATGGAGAGCGCGCCGCTCAGGATGGCGAGGGCACGGTTGGACGAAAGCTCGGACTCCAGAATGGACATGACACCTTCGACGATCCAGCCAAAGCCGGCCACGATAACCACCATCGTGGTGAGCGTCGCGGTCGAGAAGGCCTGGTTGCGCAGGATTATGACGCCGCCCAAGATAATGAGTAGGTTGGAGATGATGCTCGTCACGCGCCAGCCGGTGGGCAGCAGTGGCTCGAAAACAGCGGTAAACAGCCTGATCGCGGCCGTGATCACAAAGTAGAAGCCCAAGACGGTCGTTAAGAAGACGAGGGACTTGGCGGGCGCAAACAGCAGTGCGATGCCGGCGACGAGCGCCAAGACGCCCGTGATGGCGTAAATCCAGCGCACGGCCTTGACGGCCTTGCCTGCCATGCTTTTCTCGTCAAATCCAAACTGGCTCGATTTTTGGTCATCATTCTTAAAGATGCCCATAATGTCTCCTTTCCGTGCGGCGTAAGCCTTGATCGTTACGACCAGTATCGCCTAAAGGCGCTGACGTATGGGTCGGGGAGGGCGAAACGTAACCCAAAGGCCCCGAATTGTTTCCGTTGTTCCCCACGTCGCGATTTTCTATTCAACAGGTGTAGAACATTGCAGCCCTGTTCGTTATTGCCTACGTTTTAGGTTAGATTTTCCTAAGAACAATTGCCCGAAATTGGGGGTCCCTATGAACGAAGCAGTTCCCGCAGCGCCGGTAAGCGCTGAGTCGATGGCAAAGCAGGGTTGCGAAAAGCTCGGCTTGGACGCGTTTGATGCGTTGGTTCGCTGCGCCCGCACGTGCCGTCGCTTTGACGAGTCCATGCGCGTGCCGCGTGAGCTTTTGCTTGAGCTGGCGGAGCTGGCGCACCTGACTCCCTGTGGTGCCAATGCTCAGCGTCTGCGTTTTCATGTGGTAAGCGGTGCAGAGGACTGCGCGCGTGTATTTGACGAGCTTGCATGGGCCGGTGCGCTCAAGGATTGGCCGGGTCCCGATGAGGGCGAGCGCCCGACCGGCTACATCGCGATTCTTGCTGAGCGCGCCGTTCCGGGCAAG